>JAUICS010000101.1 GCA_030427765.1 Alphaproteobacteria bacterium | reverse complement strand
ATTAATAACAATAATTTAGATGAATTATCCACAGATATATCCACAAGTATGGACCCTGATACTATTGCTAAGGCCGAGGATACAGACGTACGAGGGGCCGAAAATAATGAAACGCATACGGGTTCTGAAGAACCGGGACGTACAGAGGATGAATCCGGCGATACATTAGCCTTATTGGACCCCGCGCAAACAGAAACGATAGCACCTCTGTCTAACAACGAAGATTCAATCAATGCTGATGACAATACTGAAAATGTGCAGCCAGACAGCAATGAAGACGCTAACAAACAAAACGAAAAACAACGTTCCCGTGGAAATGCATATCCCGGGATAGTTCTGAAGGCGGTATCAAGTAGCTGGGTTGAAATAAAAACAATTTCCGGACAGGAAGTTTTCGCACGTGTCTTGAGGCCGGGCGACAGGTATCTCGTGCCTCAGGATTCAAATTTATTATTGGCGACCGGAAATGCAGGGGGGCTAGAAATCATCATTGGCGGTAAGAAAATTGGCCGTTTGGGGAGTAAGGGAGAAATTCTTCGCGGGCTCGACCTGAAAGAAAAAGAATTGCAAAACTTCATAGAATGGCGTTAAAAACGTCATCACATAACATAATTATGAATCACACACATGAACTTTGAATCTAAATTAGCCCCGATTAAGGCACGTTACGATGAATTATCCGCGTTGATGGCGGAGGGTAATTTGTCTGGGGATGAGTATGTAAAGCTTTCGCGTGAATTTTCCGATCTTTCACCGGTTGTGGAGGCTATGGAGCGATATACCGAAGCTATGCGCCAGCGTGATGACGCAGAATCAATGTTATCTGACCCTGACATGGCCGAAATGGCGAAAGAGGAAATACTCAGCTTAAATAAAGAGATTCCGGAGCTTGAGCAAAAAATTAAACTTGCGCTCATTCCCAAAGACGCAACGGATGAAAAAAACGCGATCCTTGAAATTCGTGCGGGCACAGGCGGAGAGGAAGCATCACTTTTTGCTGGTGAGCTTTTTGATATGTATAAGGGGTATGCATCTTCCATGAAGTGGAAGCTCGAAATCCTTGAAATATCACAGACGGATTTAGGCGGTTTAAAGGAACTTGTGGCCGAAATTAATGGAAACAGTGTGTTTTCATATCTGAAATACGAATCTGGCGTGCACCGTGTGCAGCGCGTTCCAAAAACCGAATCCGGCGGCCGCATTCATACATCTGCCGCAACGGTTGCAATTTTACCGGAGGCCGAGGATGTAGATGTCGATATAAATGAATCGACGGACCTGAGGATCGATACATTTCGTGCACAGGGCGCGGGCGGGCAGCACGTTAACACCACTGATAGTGCCGTACGTATTACACACTTGCCCACCGGAATCGTTGTCAGCATGCAGGATGAAAAGTCACAGCATAAAAACAAGGCAAAGGCGCTCAAGATTCTAAAATCACGCATTCTTGATGTGCAAATGCAGCGGCAGGCCGAAGAAATGGCGGCAAACCGGAAGTCTCAGGTTGGTTCCGGTGACCGGTCCGAGCGGATACGCACATATAATTATCCGCAGGGGCGCGTAACGGATCACCGCATCAACCTGACCCTATATAAATTAGACGAAGTTCTGGCGGGAAGTGCCTTGTCAGAGGTTATTGAGGCGCTTCAGGCCGAAGAATATGCCGAAAAACTGGCCGCAATCGAGTCGTAATATTTCATGACACCTTTAAATGATGTTTATAAAACGCTCGTCGAATCAATGAACGGTGCCGGCGTTGCGTTTGCCGATCGAAATGCCAAATGGCTAATACAGGCCCAAACAGGTCTCCCCGAAACCACGATTATTTCCAGGCCGGATCATGAAATTCCACCATCCGATTATCTGGCACTTCAAAATGCTGTAAAACGAATCTTAAAGGGGGAGCCTATATCCCGTGTTCTGGGGACGCAGGAATTTTGGGGGAATCTCTTTTTTCTTTCGCCTGCGACTCTCGACCCGCGACCGGAAACGGAAATGATTGTCGATTTGTCCTTAAAACGTTTTCCGGCTTCGAATCCCCCCGAAATGATTCTGGATTTGGGAACGGGAACAGGGTGTTTGCTTATATCTTTGTTAGGAGAATACGAAAACGCACGTGGCGTGGCCGTGGATTATGCGCATGATGCGATTCATATGGCCAGATTGAATGCAAGAATCAACGGAGTTGAGGAGCGTTTTTCTCCGGTTTGTGCATCTTGGGCAGATTCGTTGCAGGGAAAATTTGATCTGATTGTTTCGAATCCGCCGTATATTTTGTCGTGTGACATAGAATCATTGCCTGATTCTGTAAAAAATTATGATCCGATTCTGTCTTTGGATGGTGGGGAGGATGGTTTGGATAGCATAAAAAAAATTATTTCTTCATTAAAATGGCTTTTAAACACATCCGGAAAAGCGTTTATCGAAATCGGATTTGGTCAGGTGGACAATGTGGTGCGACTCATTGAAGATATTGATACTTTCGCATTTGACGTACATCACGACATGGCAGGAATTCCGCGGGTTGTGGAAATCTATAATGGGGATAAATGAAAAAATTAAAATTTGTTTTCTTGATTGGTTTTTGGTTCCGGCGATAAGTTTAAAAGGTCTTAAACAAAAACTTAACTTTGATGCAGGCGCCAACAACAAACACAATATGTTGTGGTTATTGAGTTGGCGCGGGGTAGTCATAATTTTTAACACTATGTATGATTGTACGTGTATAGATTTTTTTAAAGTACGGGTGGCGTAATGAAATATGGATCAACAAGCAAACGTTCGCGTAGCAAAAGCAGTAATAGAAAGAATTACCAGCCACGCAACAAGGTATACGATAGCAATGGACCAGATGTACGTATAAGGGGTACGGCACATCAGATTGCGGAAAAATACATGAATCTGGCAAAGGATTCATCTTCGGCAGGCGATACGGTCATGGCGGAAAATTATATGCAGCATGCCGAGCATTACCAGCGAATTATTAACGGATTTGCGGAGCAGACAACGAACAATAACAATATGTCTGCGCCGAGTGACGATAATGCAAATACGTCAAGTTTCACTGATGCCGAGGTTACATATCCGCAAAGCCAGCACAAAGATGATGGCGAATCCAATCCTGGAAATACAAAAACGTCTACAAAGACTTCGCAAAAAGAGGAGGAGCTTGCCGATTAGTTGCCCCGATTGGCTCCGGCAAGCCTATAAAACGCTATAATGAGGCGTTTTGACAATAATCAATTACCTTTATGCCCTTGAAGCGATAAAATCAGGCTGTATATTTCTTATAGATATAGGTGAGGAATACAGTCATGGATTTTAATAGTTTTTCCGAAAAAACAAAAACATACATACAGGCGGCACAAGCGTCCGCGATGCGCCAGAATCATCAGGTTCTGGAGGCGGAGCATTTGCTGAAGGAAATGCTGGATGATAATCACAGCGTTGCTCAGAAGGTAATTGGCCTTGCTGGCGGTGATGTTCGTAAAATCAGATCATCCATTGAAGGTGCTATAAGCAAGTTTCCTGTAGTAAAGGGGGCAGGTGCCGGTCAGCTGCGCATAAGCTCCGACCTCGCGAAAATTTTGGATAGTGCTTTGCAAATTGCAGAGAAGGCGGGCGATAAATATTTAACCGCGGAACGATTGCTGCAGGCCATGGCCATGGCAAAATCGTCAAACGTATCAAAATTACTCGAAAGCGGTAATGTGATGGCCCAGCCGTTAAATGGCGCGATTAATGATATGCGTAAAGGGCGCACAGCGGATACCCCTACATCAGAAGACCAGTTCGATGCACTATCCAAATACGCACGTGACCTTACGGAGGTAGCGAAGGAAGGGAAACTTGATCCTGTGATTGGACGTGATGAGGAGATTCGTCGTACCATTCAGGTTCTATCTCGCCGCACAAAAAACAATCCCGTATTGATTGGTGAGCCCGGCGTGGGTAAAACCGCGATTATCGAGGGGTTGGCCCAGCGTATTGTGAATGGTGATGTGCCAGAAAGTCTAAAAAATAAGCGAATCATGGCTCTTGATCTCGGGGCCTTGCTGGCAGGTGCGAAATATCGCGGTGAGTTCGAAGAACGTTTGAAAGCCGTTCTAGACGAAATATCAACAGCTGCCGGTGAAATTGTTGTATTTCTTGATGAGCTCCATACTCTGGTTGGTGCGGGGAAAAGCGAGGGCGCAATGGATGCCGGAAATATGCTGAAACCTGCATTGGCGCGTGGAGAACTGCATATGGTCGGTGCGACGACTCTCGATGAATACCGTCAAAATATTGAAAAAGATGCTGCCTTGGCACGTCGATTCCAGCCTGTCTATATTTCCGAGCCGACTGTTGAAGACACAATATCGATTCTGCGTGGCCTTAAGGAAAAATATGATGTTCACCACGGTGTACGCATTACAGATGCCGCGATTGTCGCCGCGGCGCAGCTCTCTGACCGTTACATTACGAATCGTTTTCTTCCGGATAAGGCGATTGATTTAATTGATGAGGCGTCATCGCGCCTAAGAATGCAGGTGGACAGCAAGCCAGAGGCCCTCGATGAGATGGATCGGAAAGTGATCCAGATGAAAATTGAGCGTGAAGCGCTGAAAAAGGAAACAGATAAGGCGTCACAGGAACGTTTGAAAACACTCGAATCAGAACTGAAGGAACTTGAGGCGAAGCAAGCCGACTATATGGCACAGTGGCAGGCCGAAAAAGAAAAGCTGCAAGGTGCACAAAAATTAACGGAACAGCTTGATAAAGCTCGTACGGAGCTGGAACAAGCAGAGCGTAAAGGCGACTGGAGCAAGGCTGGAGAGCTGAAATATGGCCTCATTCCTGATCTTGAGAAAAAAATTGCGGATGTCGAGAACCGCCCGGAAGAAGGCAAGGCCAGCAATAATATGATCAATGAAGAAGTGACGGCTGATGACGTTGCTGGGATCGTCAGTAGATGGACGGGTATTCCGGTTGATAAAATGCTGGAAGGTGAAAAGGAAAAACTCCTGAAAATGGAAGATAATCTTCATAAACGTGTGATCGGGCAGGATGAGGCCATTATCGCGGTATCCAATGCCGTTCGCCGTTCACGTGCGGGATTGCAGGACCCGCGCCGTCCAATCGGATCATTCTTGTTTTTGGGACCAACGGGGGTTGGAAAAACGGAGCTAACCAAGGCCCTTGCCGAATTTTTGTTTGATGATGATACGGCCATGGTGCGACTTGATATGTCGGAATATATGGAGAAACATTCCGTGTCACGCATGATTGGTGCTCCGCCAGGATATGTCGGGTATGAAGAAGGCGGTGCGTTGACAGAGGCGGTGCGCAGACGGCCATATCAGGTGATTCTCCTTGATGAGATCGAGAAGGCGCATCCGGATGTGTTTAATGTTCTTCTTCAGGTTCTTGACGATGGTCGTTTAACGGATGGGCAGGGCCGTACGGTGAACTTCAGCAACACAGTTTTGATCATGACATCGAATCTTGGTGCAGAATTTTTGGTGAATCAAGATGACGGCGATGATGTTGAAAATGTTCGTGAGCAAGTGATGAGCGTGGTTCGCGGGGCATTCCGCCCAGAATTCTTAAACCGTTTAGATGAAGTGTTGCTATTCAAACGTTTATCCAAGGATCAGATGCATCACATTATTGATATCCAGATGGCAGGATTGAAAAAATTACTCGATGGAAAGCGCATTGATATAGTGCTAAGCGAAGACGCGATGAATCACTTGGCGGATTTGGGGTATGAGCCCGCATATGGGGCCAGACCGTTGAAGCGTGTTATTCAGAGGGAGATACAGAATAAACTGGCCGAGAAAATTCTGAACGGTGATGTTCTGGACGGTGCAAAA
>JAUICS010000100.1 GCA_030427765.1 Alphaproteobacteria bacterium | reverse complement strand
CGCATCTTGCAATGAATCCGCCGCGAAAAATGGACGGGACGCGGTTTCGGCATAGGTAACCATATTCTGTGAAAAACGGCCGTAACATTCATCCTTCAATTTATGAAGTGCATCAGCACTGCCGCACAAACGTTCCGTGTCAAATTCTAGAACCGGAGCAGCATGGGAATGGCCATGCGTGTGCGAATGTCCGTGTCCATCACCATGCGCATGAGCATTAAAGGCGAATGCCAAAGCAACCAGCTGTATACCGCCCCACACTAAGATATTTTTTGAGCCTGATCGTCTCATCACATGGCCTTTCAATCATTTACCGCTTTACGTTATCAAGCGTTTCTCGCATTTCAAATTTTGCCTTTTGATAATTGCCGGTGTAGGCATATAAAACCGCATGCATCCCTGCGCGCAATGCGGCTTTGAACCCTTCGCTGTTCGGCGCAATACTGCGTCCTGCCCATGCTTTTGCCCAATCACGGCGACCAATGATTACGGATGTCACATCCTCGGAACGTGACGTATTAGGTGTCTGGATGTAGATAGGGTCGATATTAAATGTACCGGCCAGTCCATCGGTACGATAGAACGTATATGTCAATGAATGGTCACCTGGCATTGTCGTTAAAGGACCAAGGTTTACATCGCCAAGAACGCGCGATACAACCTCAAGCAAATTCGGTTTCGTGCTGCGTACGTCAAACATAATTACATTACCGTCGTCGATAAATGCCTGCACCTTTTCCTGCGCACGTTTCGATAAAACAGGATCATCATCGGTCACAGGCCAGTATAAAAATTTGAAAGGTAACAACGTGTCACTATCCAGATCAATTGATACAATTTCCGCGTTAGGGTCGAGAGACGTTTTATCCGTTAACGCAGCCTGCAGTGCCGTTAATCCCCGTTCACTGTCGCGGTTAATGCGTTCCGTCCCCGAATTGACGTAGGCAAGATATGTTCCGTTCATATAACGAAGGACCTGTGCGCGCTCAACCGGGTCCGGTGTTTGACCGAGCGCGGCAGGTGCGAACGCCAACATTAAAGATGATAATGCGGCACCAACAAACATAGTTAAAGATTTACGCCCGAGTGATCGGCGCGGCGAATTGCGCTTATTCCGTTCCATGTCCCTGTTCGTTCTTATGTTCTTCGTTTTTATGTTTATTACGTATAAATACATAATGACGGGTATTAGTCAATAAAACAGACATCGAGTCGGTAATTTTCTTGACAGCGTTCTCTTTAAATTCTACAGATTATAAAAAATAAGAATAATAAACATAAAACGAACAGGGATTTAAAGTTGCTATCTAGGCTCTCCAGCATAGCGAAACTGACTATTCCAGCCGCACTAGCATTTCAGGTCTTTTCGGCTGACGAATCCCATGCGCAACAACCAAATTTGGAACCCGAAAATGCTGGCCGTGTTGAACTTGTTGATCCCGCCAAACGCGTTACCGATACATCCATTACATTTAATCCCGGCGCACCATTTAATACATCCACCGGCGCATTAATCGGCGGCGGGCTTGGCGGTCTTGCATTATTATTTGCCCTTTATGCCTATCGCCGTAAATTGAAAGTTGCCGCACCTTATGCCGTGGCCGGCGGATTGATGGCACTGATGATTGCCAATCCGGAAATCCTAAAAGAAAATTATGACCAGCTTCCATCCGAAATTGTTGTGATGGTCGATGAAACAGCCAGTAATAGTATCACCGACCGTGCGACCATAAGAGAGCAGGTTAAACGTCAATTGCAGGAGCAATTTGGTAAAATTCCAAATATAAACGTTCGTTTTGTGCCGGTTGACGGAACACTTGATGGTGCAAATGGCGGTTCAAAAATATTCGAAGCCTTAGGCAAGGTTGATAACCTTAATCCTGATCACCTTGGCGGCATTATTGTTCTAACCGATGGGCAAATTCATGATGTTCCGGACCTGTCACCATTCGGAAACGATGTCCCCATTCATACACTCATTATCGGACAACCGGATGAAAAAGACCGCGTTGCCGAATTGATCGCCTCACCACGTTTCGGTCTGGTCGGGGAAAAACATACCATACGTTTCAAGGTTGATGATAAAGGCACCGGCGCACAATCTGGTGAACCGATAAGTGTCCGCATTTCGGGCGGCGCGGAAGGCGCACATACAATTAAAGCCGTGCCGGGTGAAGTTATAGAAACACAAATTACAATTGCCAATCCAGGCAGCAATATTATTACCGTTGAAGCCGAAGCCCTGGATGGTGAAATCACCGACGTCAACAACCGTATTGTTGTCAAAATCGATGGCGTACGTGAGGATCTTAACGTTCTTATGATCTCAGGAAAAATTAACGGTAGTGTGCGCGAACTTCGTGATTTCTACCAATCCGATCCGGATAGTAACGTTATTCATTTTATGTCCATGCGCCTGAGTGAAGATTTTGATGATACACCACGCAAGGAACTCGCCCTGACACGTGTACCGCTACATGAAGTATTTGGACAAGCATTGGAGAAATTCGATTTGATCGTGTTTGATCATTATGAAGATTTCAACACACTGCCCGCGCGCTATCTGAAAGGCATTGCCGACTATGTTGAAAAAGGCGGTTCGCTTCTTGTCGTGGCCGGGCCGGAATATGCAGGTTCACGTAGCCTGCATACTACGCCAATCGGGTCTATACTTCCGGTCAGACCGAACGGACGTGTGACCGAAGAAATTTTCAAGCCATCTGCAACCGATCTTGGTGGCCGTCATCCCGTCATACGCGGATTAAATGGTCTTGGTGATGGGGCCGAACCAACATGGGGTCCATGGACACGAGCCGTCAGCGGTGAGGTGACTTCCGGCCGAACATTATTACAAACACCTGATGGAAAACCGCTGCTTGTTGTCGATAACAAGGGTGAAGGCCGCGTTGCCATGTTGATGTCGGATAGTTTCCCGTTATGGGGAGCCGGCTTTGAAGGTGGCGGGCCGGACGCACAATTGCTGCGCAGAACATCACACTGGCTCATGAAAAGTCCAGAACTTGAAGAAGAAGCATTATTTTTATCTGCGACTGGTAATTCAGAACTGATTATTCGTCGCCAGACAATGTCGGAGGAAAAACCGGCCGCTATTGAAATTCGTCGTCCCGATGGCCAGACAGAAACGGTTGAGTTTACCGAGCAGGTATCACCGGGCGTCTGGCAAATCACCTACCCTTACGATAAGGAAGGTATTTATTCCGTTACACAAGGCAGCGGCGAAAACATATTCACACGGAATATAAGTGTCGGATTAAATCAGACCAAAGAACTGGCCGATGTCATTTAAACAGAAACGATTATGCAACCTATCTCCGCCAAAACGGGTGGAACCGTTGTACGTGTTGTCAATGGCGATGGACAGGTATGGGTTCCTGATGTCCGTACACTAGATGCCAATGCAGGCGCAGAACGCGGCGGTATCAATTGGATGGGTATCATTAACCGTGATGCACGGTCATTAAAAGGCGTTGATCAAGATCCATTAATTCCGGGCTGGCTTGGCGCATTACTGGTTGGTGGATTACTGGCATGGGGATGGTCACGTGACGGTGATCACCGAAAGATTAAAAAAGCACTTGGCCGCGACAATGACGGCGAAAGTGACGATAACGATGGTGCAGACATCAAGGCCGATAAAACAGGACCGGACGTTGTACCCGCGCCATCTTAAAAAACGTAACAACATAAGAAACCGTTAAGGGGACGAACAATTAAAATAAGGTATTTATTTGCAGCCGCCGTACTTGGAGTATCCGGATATCTTGCAGGGATGTTCGGCGTAGGACCTGTTGATTTTGGTGCTGGATTTGCCCCAATGCTTCTTGGTGCCGCAGGTGCATCATTACCTATGCTATGGTGGTTGTTATCTTCGATACCGCCAAAACCAACAAAAATTTCTTTCCCGGGCTTCCGTCTGATGTTCGAGGCACTGGCGAAACATCAAAAACCGCTTACCATGCCGAAATGGCAAAAGGCGCTATGCCTTAGCGCCATTATGGGTGTTGCCATTGCCGGTGCGGACCCGCAAATCAATCATAACCAGTACGGCGCCAATACAACCGGACCACTTGTCATTACGGTTGATAACGGGTGGGCATCCGCCGCAAACTGGGATGCCCGTAAACGCCAGATTGAATTACTTCTGAACGCCGCCGAATCACAAGGCCGTCAGGTTGTGATTGTTCCGACCGCTACCGCTGCACCGGGCGATGACCAGACATTTTCAATCATGGATGTTAGCGAGGCCCGCAGCGTGTTGATGGAGCTGGAACCAAAACCATGGCCGGTCAATCGCGATGCCCGTATCACCGCTTTGCGCGATCTTCGATCCGGCATGCAACAGACACCGTCCGTGTTTTGGTTAAGTAACGGTTTGGCCGGTGACGGAACCGCATTCTTGCAAACATTGCAGGACATGGGACCGGTGACAATATTCCAAGGTGATGGCGTAACGCAGCCGCACCTGTTATCCCTTGTCGACAATGCTGACGGTAAAATGATTGTGAAGGTTCAACGTCCATCCGGAAGCGGCGAAGAAACACTCACGCTTACCGCGAGTAATGAGGCCGGTCGTCCGCTTGTTCAGGGCGAAGCTGTATTTGCAGATGGCGAGACAGAAACACAAGTGACCTTTAATATACCGCCGGAACTGCGTAAGGAATTGGCACGTGTCAGCATTAATGGCGAAGACACGGCAGGTGCAACACTACTTCTGGATGAAAACTGGCAAATCCGTTCCGTTGGCGTAATCGATACAGGGTCCACGGAACCTCTGCGTGACGGCGCAAATTTTGTGCAGCAGGCGGTTGAGCCATTTACCGACCTGCACCGCGGGTCAATTGAAGCCATTATGAAATTGCCGCTATCGGTTATAGTTGCAACAGATGAAGTATCTCTTCTTGAAGGTGAAAGAACGCAGCTTAAAGAATGGGTTGAAAAAGGCGGCACATTGCTACGTTTTGCCGGTCCGCGTCTGGCCGCGAACCCGAATGATAATCTGGTTCCGGTTGAACTGCGTCAGGGACAAAAATCAACGGCCGGTTCACTCGCCGGAAGTGGTCAGGGAAAAATTGCGGACTTTGAAGCATCGTCGCCATTCCATGGTTTAGCAATTCCGGATAACGTTCGCGTAAAACAGCTTGTATTGCCACAGCCAAGTGCCGATCTTGACGATCACATATGGGCACGCATGGATGATGGTACGCCGCTTGTCACCGCAAAGAAACAGGGCGACGGCTGGGTCATTCTGGTTCACACAACCGCCAATATGGAATGGTCCAACCTGCCGCTATCCGGTGAATTATTCCTAAAAATGATGCGCGCCGTTGTGTCACATAGCCAGGGGCTTGTACAACAAGACCAACTCAACAAATCACTGCCGCCGATGACGACACTGGATGCACGTGGACGTCTGACAACCGCATCACGTGATGTGCAGGCATTAACATCCGAGGTTCTCAGCACCGGAAAAATGGATGCCGTTCATCCTCCCGGATATTACGGCGATGAAACAACGCGTCTTGCCTACAACATTTCCAATGTGGTGCCGAATTTGGAACCGCTGGAAGATATTCCCGGCGGTGTTGTGGTGACATCATACAAACAGGATGATGACAATAATAACTATGCGACGTTATTGCTCGTCCTCGCAATCACAGCACTTATGGCCGATTTGGCGGTACGAAGTCGGCAGGATGGCAAATTAAGTCTGCGTGCAAATTCAGGACGGGATGGCCCTGAACCGGGAACAGGTTGATAGGTAAAGATGAAAACGAATATACATACGGATAGCGATATTTATGATTTACTCGGGTTGGTTGACGAAACCTACGAGGGTATATCCGATTCCGATATTCTGGATATTGAGGAACTGAGCATTTCATTGCCGCAATTG
>JAUICS010000099.1 GCA_030427765.1 Alphaproteobacteria bacterium | reverse complement strand
GTTCCCGGCTCGTAAACATCACAGAAAATCTTGATTGTTGGCTGCGCTGCAAAGGAGTCGTAGCAGACCTTTCCAATATCGAATTTCAGGTTCATATCTGATTCATTAATAGTCTTCCAGCCTGCGATTGATGAGCCGTCGAAAAATATGCCTTCTTCCAATAAATCTTTATCAACTGTCGTTGAATGCTGTGCAGTGTGTTGAAGCTTTCCACGTAAATCTGTGAAGTTACAATCGACATTTTCAATGTCGTTCTCTTTTATGTACTTCAGAAGTTCATTGATATTTTTTACAGAAATTGGAAGATCGCTAGACATGATATATTCCCGAGACGTTTTGTTGAAACTTTGTAATAAGGGAAAATATTACATGATAATCTACGGGTGTCTATCATATTTGCCACCGTAGAAAATTGTGCAAAATCCTATGCTTAATCTGCATAGGATGCCATGAATATCAGGAATATTAAAAACAGGCTATGTGAGGTACACTTGGAGCGTTAGTCATGATTTCTTGGTATTTTCTGAAAGCGTCTTTTGCGTCTTCCTCAGTTGTAAACGTTTCTTTTAGGACGTGTGTGTGACTGGACGGTGAAGCTAAGAAATCCATTACAGTGCATTCGAAAATATAATGTTTGCCTTCGCGCTCGTTTTTACGGATTTCATAGTACATCCACTGTTCTTTTCCACCCTCAGGAACCAAGGCCCCGGTTTTTGTATATTGAACAACTTCTGATCCGTGGAAAATGCGGTCAAGCTCCGGAAGTTGCTCGATCATGTCTTGTTCCAAACGGTCCATTTCGGCAAGGCAATCTTTGCGGTTTTCATATGTTCCATGTAAATCACGGCTGTCATTTTCTGTAGACCAGTAAGTAAGCGGACTAAGCGTGATTTTAAAAATCTCAAATGATTCCCCGCCGTTTACTTTTTCGGCGATGTAGTAGTATTTGCCGGTGCCGTTTGTTTGGTCTGCTTCAAATGTTCGGCGCGGAAAGTCCGGGTCCGGTGTTAATGCTTGGATAATTTTTGTAATGCCAGCTGTAAAATCTTGTAACATAGTATGTTCTCTTTTTGTTATGGTAACTCTATTGCATTTTTAACTGCTTATGGCAATAAAAAAATCCCTTTAGAGGGATTGACATAACCTTATCACCCTTTAGAACAACTACATATAAAAGTTATAAATAAACGGGTAATAGATAAGGTAACGGATATGACACAAGCCAACACAAAAATTTCAATACCGCTTAGCGGATTTTATAAACACGCATTGCCAGGCCTTGAGGTAATAATTTCAAAGGGGCTTTGGATTCCTGATGTTTGGACTAAAGTATTTGCCGAAGGGTTACAGCGCGTTGCGAAATCGGATCCAAATTTTTCCAGTAAAACGGTTTTGGAAGTTGGGGTTGGTAGCGGTATCAATATGGCCGGGCTTCAAACCGGTGATATTCCTGCAGCGAAATATATCGGGACAGATTATGTTCAGCTTGCGGTTGATACGGCGCGCGCGTTAGCCAAAAAACTTTCTATGCCGGCATCAAATGTTGAATTTTATCAATCGGACCTTTTGTTGGATGTTGAGGCCGAACGCCATTCACTTGAGGATGTTGGACATATTGTCGCGTGTATTCCGCAAATTCCGAGCACACCAGATTTCTCACATGAAGGTGATACAATTACAAAACCGTCACAGGATGATGGCGAAGATTATAGCCGTTGGGAAAAGTACGGACTGGACCTTAATGCTCGCTTGTTGAAACAAGCTGGTGAATCTGCACCTGAGGCGCAAGTAACACTTAATCTGGCTGGCAGACCCACACTCGGAATACTCCAAGAAATGTTCAAGCATTTTAATTATGAGGCCAGTGCAATTTATAGTGAAATTGTTCCGCAAGACCCCGGAACATCTTTGGCGTCATTAGCGAAAATCGAGCGAGATACAAAATTTTCGGATGAACCTGTTGAGTTTGAATTTTTTGCAGATCCGCATGGTGAACATAAAATCAACGCTCGAGAGGCACATGATGCAATGCTGGGTGGTAAGAAAGTTTATCACTCACTCCATGTTATGACGGCAAAATTGTCTGAAAGTTTCAATGGACCATCAAATGGTCCAATTGGCCCATTGGGTGCTTTGACATCATATCGACCAATTGTTGATTATACTTTGGTCAGGTAATAACGTATTACCATGAATACAAAACCTGATTTTCAGACGTTTCTGAATACGCAAGATATTGTCATTTTTCCAGGTGCAACCGGTACGGAGCTGCAACGGCGCGGCTATGCAACAAAGTTGCCATTGTGGTCCGCCGGTGCAAATCTTGAGGCATATGATCTTTTGACCCAGATTCATAAAGATTATTTTCTTGCCGGCGCGGATGTATGTGTCACAAATACGTTCCGCACAACGGCGCGCACATATGCCAAGGTTGGTGAGGAAGCAACGGCACGTAATGCGCTTGATGCCGCCGTTAAATCCGCGAAAGAAGCCCAAGATGTTGTCACAGATCGCCCGACTTATATTGCCGGTTCATTCGCGCCGTTGGAAGATTGTTATGAAGTTGATCTTGTACCGCCAGAGGATCAGTTAGAATCCGAACATGCTGAGCAGGTTACATGGCTTGTCGAATCCGGTGTGGATTTCCTTCTTCCTGAGACTGTCAATTCCATTGTGGAGGCAAGGTATATGGCCAAGGCAGCATCGGAGAGCGGTGTGCCATTTATTATTAGCTTTGTTGTTGATGAAAATGCCAATCTTTTGGACGGTTCATCTTTTATGGATGTTTTTGCCGTAACAGATATGCCAGGACGGGTAGGGGTCTCTTTGAATTGTAGGGCAATTAGTGTGATAGATAATGCGTATCGTAAGATTGCACCATTGATCAATATTCCTGTCGCGTTATACGCAAATGGATTCGGCAAGCCACACGATGATTTAGGCTGGTTGTTTGAAGATAACGATAATTCTTTAGATAAATTTGTAAAAACAGCAGATCATTGGCATAAATTGGGGGCAAAAATTATTGGTGGGTGTTGTGGCACGACACCGAAATATATTGAAGCCTTATCAAATTTTTATCGATCTCATTAATTTTTCCGAGTCTTTTTACTGCGATTTCAGTAATCTTATTACAATAATATGGAAATATTTTGGTCAGGTAAAATTACTTTTTCGAATATTCCCTTCTAAGTATAATATTTATTGTATCAAGTAATTACAGTGGGTTAATAGCCACATTTAAAATAATATTTTAACAATATGTAAATATAAAAAAGTATATTCGAAATAAATTAGAAAAAACTGCTTTTTAATATTGACAAAAAAAATATGTCTAATACTAATTATTACCAATTAATAAATAAGTTGCTGAAAACGCACCTTAATTAATAAACAGGAACAGGAAGAGGTTGATACAAGTTGTCTTAGGCTGCTTGTATGTCACTGACTCAATTTCCTTAAATATTGAAAATAAATGCAATAAACGTGTTGTCGAAATGTGTATTTTGACGAGACAGGAGGTTAAATATGTCAGAAATTGAAGAAAATCAGGCTCCAAAGAAAACAAGCTTTTTCAGCCGACTAACAAGCGCCAAGCAAGGACGTGCTCCTGAAGCCATGTCGGTTGACGCATGGTTGGATTTATGTCGAACAGATCCTGGGGCATATGCGAATGCCGCAGATAGAATTACTAAGGCGATCGGTGATGCAACCATCGTTGATACAAAACATTCAGAGAAGCAGGAGCGTATTGTTTTTGGGCAAAAGAAAATTGCACGATACGATGCGTTTTCTGAGCTGTATGATAAAGAAGACGAAATTTCAGACGTTGTTGCCTACATCAAAAGCGGTGCGACAGGACTGCTTGTATTACGCGGGCCAGTTGGTAGTGGTAAAACAGAAATTGCAACTGTTTTAGAAAAACTCGCCGAAAAACAACCTATGTACCTTCTTAAATGTAAGGTTACCGGGGAAATTTCACCTTTCAACGATACTCCATTGTGTCTGTTGTCTGATGACTCACATGCTGATGCCGCAAGTGAAGAATACGGTATTCCACGCCGTTACCTTGAGGAAATTAAGTCAAAATGGGTAACAAAACGTCTTGAGCAACATGATTATGATGTTGATGCGGCGTTTGAAGTTGTGAAAATTTATCCATCACGTGAAAATCAACGCGGTATTGCCAAGCTTGATCCAAAAAGTAAGCAATCGCCTGATATCCATGCGCTTATTGGTGAGCGTGATATCAACAAAATCGGTGAGGAAGACAAGCTTGACCCTACAGGTGAAAGAACGCTGAGTGCGGGTGATCCGGACGCTTATCTGCCGGGTGCATTTTCCAAATCACATGGTGGTGTTTTCCACGGTGCGGAATTCTTCCGTAACAACCCGGATATGCTGAATATGTTCTTGGAAGCGGTTACAACAGGTTACTTCACTGGTGATGCCGGTGTAGGCATGTTGCCGATGAACCAGCTTATTGTTCTGACAACGAACGATCCTGTGTGGCAGGAAATACTTCGTTCCGCAGACAGTGATGCGCTTCGTGACCGTGCGCATGTTGTAGACATTGGATATACGCTACGTATGTCTGAAGAGAAGAAAATCTATGAAAAGCTAATGAAGAAACATGGCTTGGAAGACAAGCCTATAGCACCTAAAACACTTGATTTACTTGCCGAATTTGCTGTTGTTACACGTTTGAAAGATGGTAAAGACGGTGCATTGGCTCAGTATGACAGACATGTTCGTGCCAAAGTTCATAATGGTGAGACGCCGGATGGTGAAGGCGTTCCAAAAATTGATACGCTTCGTCAAAAAGCATCGTCCAACGAAGGTCTGGAAGGGTTTAGTATCCGTGATGCGGAACGTGTGTTGAAAGCATGTTTCAACGCCCGTGCAAACGAGGGTATTGAAGAGGCTGATACAATTTTGATGATTGAGGCTATTCGTGACTTTATTAAGGCTGCGGATGAAAGCACAATCGCATCTTCTGATAGGCCTGTTTACGAAGAGGCAATCAATACGATAGCCGATCGTTATAAAACAGAAATTCAGAAAACGATTAATACGGCGATTGTTGATGCGGATGATGGTAATTGTCAGGTTCAGTTTGAGAAGTACCTGCATTATGCACAAGCATACTTGGATGAAGAAATTATCACTGAGCACGGTGAAGAAATTAAACTTCCGGCCATTGAAAGACATCTATCAACAATGGAAAAGAAGGCAGGTATCACACAGCCAGAAGAATTCAGACGCAGTGTTGTTGAGGCTGTTAACCGTGAATTAGCGCGTATCGCACGTGAAAACAGTGGTAAGAAGCCGGAAGATCAGATTCCAGCAATCGTTCATTGGAAAACATATGAGCCATTGAAGGAAGTGATTGAGGCGCAGCATGAAGCCGATATCGAAAGCAGACGACATATTCTGAAAGCACGTTCGGAATCTGATCTGCGGACGGAAGAAGAGAAGCGTCAATACTCCAGATTCTACGATAACATGCATTCACAGGGTTACACCGACACAATGGTGAACCGTATGTTGATGGAATTGACCTAAGAGTCATTGCAATATAACCGGAAAGTCGTTTATCGACTTTCCCTACTGTAGAGACAGCCGATGACAACAAACATTGTAGACAGACGGCAAGACCCCGTACGACATAAATTTGGTAAAGATCAAGCGCGGTTCCTGAGCCGGATACGTGAAGCCGTTAAAAAAGCGGTTCGTGAAAAAGTTACTGCAGGAAGCATGACGGACTTTGAAAAAGGCGGAGTGCGCGTTCCTATCCCGAAAAAAACAACGGAAGAACCCGTCATTCATCATGAACAGGGGCCGATATTTAAGAAAGTGTTTCCTGGTAACCTTTATCAGGTCGGTGATATTGTGCCGATTCCAAAAGGCGGCGGCGGTGGCCGTGGTAAGGAAGGTTCACC
>JAUICS010000098.1 GCA_030427765.1 Alphaproteobacteria bacterium | reverse complement strand
GCAACAGACGCTCCAAATTTGAACCTTGTAACCAGTATAAAAGAGATTTTTAAAAATTGTACTTCTTTTAATGGCGACTTAAGTAATTGGAACACATCTTCAATCACGGATATGTCAAGGGCTTTTGAAGGATGTAATGGTTTTAATGGAAATATTATACATCCTTTTGCGCCAACCCTTGATACAGCAGATAATTACGTTATCAGTGCTATAAGAGAGGCAGAACGCAATGGACAAACATCTGGAAGTGTTCCCGCCATGTCAAAGGCAGAAGTGATTCATGTGCTAAAACATGATGTAGATGTTGGTTATGAACGCGCAAGACGGTCTCATAAACAAGGAGATGTCGTTAAGCCTGCAGAATATGATACACGCCGGGATTTCATATCCTTCGACACAGCTGATGCTAATGATATAATTGATAGAATAGATGCTGGTGACATTGTGCCATGCCGAGAGGATGGGACAGAAATTGAAAATTGGGCAGGATTTGTATTGTCCAACGATCAAGATGATGGTCAACATCACAATCCGGCACCTAAATAGGTAACACAGCCCACTTTATTTTTTTGAACGATAACGTCTATAATAACCTATCATGGCTGTCACACGCGGATATTTCGGAATGGGCGTTGAAGGGATTAGCAAGGAACAAAACCTTGGTAACCTTGTACGTTCGTCTCACTCATTTGGTGCGGAATTTTTCTTCACCATTCGCCCCGACATCAAAATGAAGGACGTTCGAATGAGTGACACGTCCGAGGCACACGAACATATGCCATTTTATAATTATGACAGTCTATCTGACCTGAAACTACCGAGAGGTTGTGACCTTGTTGGCGTTGAATTTCTTGAAGACTCAATCGAACTTCCCAGTTTTAAACACCCCACGCGCGCGGCCTATATTCTCGGCCCCGAAATGGGAAACTTATCGGATGAAGTCCTTGATATGTGCCGTTTTACCATCAAAATACCGATGAAATTCTGTGTGAATGTTGGCGTGGCCGGCGCCCTTGTTATGAATGACCGCATGATATCGCTTGGCCGATTTGCACCGCGCCCCGTGAAGGCCGGTGGCCCGACAGAAGAACTAAAACAGGAAAAATTCGGCCTGCGCCGTTTCAGCCGCAAAGCCAAGACATCCTAACCGAAGCGTTTTACGCCCAAACCGCCCGGGCCCTGCGTTGTCGGCATTAATTCAATGCGGTTGATATTGACATGTTCCGGCAATGTTGCGGCCCAGAATACACTTTCCGCCACATCCTCCGCGGTTAACGGGGCCGTATCTGCATAAACGGCATCGGCCTTATTCTTATCACCTTTAAAACGCACCAATGAAAACTGTGTTTCCGCCATGCCGGGTTCAATATTAGTAACGCGCACATTTTCACCGATCAGATCGGCACGAAGGGCCAATGAAAACTGCTTCACAAACGCCTTTACCGCACAGTAAACATGACCGCCGGGGTAAGGGTAACTTCCGGCAATCGAACCGATATTGATAACATGGCCGCGTTTACGCTGAGTCATGCCGGGCAAAACCATATGCGTCAGGACGGCAAGCGCCTTCACATTGACATCAATCATGGTTTCCCAGTCATTCACGTCAGCCTCAAACGCCGGCTCCTGCCCGAGCGCACCGCCTGCATTATTCACAAGAACGTCAATCGCCTTCCACTCATTGGGAAGATTGTTCCATGTGTCCTTAACGGCCTGCATGTCCGTCATATCGCATGTCACATACAATGTATCGGATTTCAGAGAGTCCTGCAAATCCTGCAATTTATCGGACGAACGTCCCCATAATAGAAGTCGGCAGCCGATTTCATCAAAACGTTTACAAAACGCCCGTCCAAAATCTCCGGTTGCCCCCGTTATCGCCACTATGTCAGGCTTGAATTTATTATCCATAACTTTTCCTTGCAAAAACCAGTTCAGTGGTTAGATTACAACATCCAAATAATATCTGGGAGGATGCAGGAAGGGTATTCCCATGCAAAAAGTTGTTTTTACAGCCACGCGCGAGACAGCCCACGGTTTATGGCCTTTATGGAACGTCTGGAACTTAACTACAGTCCTCAAGTCGACACACAAGCACCCGTTGCGTTTGAGGCGGCCTGATCATAGCCTGATCTTACAGGGCCGCCCCAAAGCGAATACGTGATTAATAACGGTAGTTTTCGTCCTTGAAAGGACCATCGGTCGGCACGCCAATGTACTCGGCCTGTTCCTTCGTCAATGTCGATAGTTTCGCACCCAGTTTTTTCAGATGTAGCATCGCCACTTTTTCATCCAGATGTTTCGGAAGAACGTAAACTTTTTTGTCATACGCGGTGTGGTTGTTCCATAGTTCAATCTGTGCCAATGTCTGATTCGCGAAAGATGCACTCATCACAAAGCTCGGGTGACCAGTACCGCAACCAAGGTTCACCAGGCGACCCTCGGCCAACATGATGATACGTTTACCGTCAGGGAATTCGATTTCATCTACCTGAGGCTTGATATTATCCCATTTCATGTTGCGTGTCGGCTCAACCTGAATTTCGTTATCGAAGTGCCCGATGTTACAGACAATCGCACGGTCCTTCATTTCACGCATGTGATCAACCGTAATAATATCTTTGTTACCTGTTGCCGTTACAAAAATGTCGGCACGCGGGGCAGCATCTTCCATCGTTACGACTTCATACCCTTCCATTGCGGCCTGAAGCGCACAAATCGGATCAACTTCCGTTACCATTACACGGCAGCCAGCACTGCGTAGAGATTCGGCAGAACCTTTTCCAACGTCACCGAAACCGGCAACAACGGCAATTTTACCGGCCATCATTACGTCTGTTGCACGGCGGATACCGTCAACAAGACTTTCACGGCAACCGTATTTGTTGTCGAATTTAGACTTTGTTACGCTGTCATTAACGTTGATTGCCGGACAAAGAAGCTCACCTTTACGCTCCATATCCTTCAAACGAAGAACACCTGTTGTTGTTTCTTCGGAAATACCGCGGATATCTTCGAATAAATGCTCATGCTGATCATGCATGATTTTTGTCAGGTCACCACCATCATCCAAAATCATGTTTGGACGCCAGCCATCCGGCCCTTCGATTGTCTGGTCAATGCACCATTCATATTCTTCTTCCGTTTCACCCTTCCATGCGAAAACCGGAATACCGGCGGCGGCAATCGCGGCGGCGGCGTGATCCTGCGTTGAAAAGATATTACATGATGACCAGCGAATGCTTGCACCAAGTGCCGCCAATGTCTCGATCAAAACGGCCGTTTGGATTGTCATGTGAAGGCAACCGGCGATGCGTGCGCCTTTCAAAGGCTGCTTATCAGCATATTCTTCGCGAATGGCCATTAAACCCGGCATTTCCGTTTCCGCGATATTAATTTCCTTACGGCCCCATTCTGCCAATTTAATGTCTTTGACTTTATAATCCTGACCAATGGCCTGTAGCTCTGCGCTCATAACTTACCTTTCGTAGTCCATGTGCCCGTGAAGACACTTTAAAATTTGTTAATTTCTTTGTGGCAATGTTAAGATGTCTACGTGTAAGTGCAAGCAAAATTGTGAAAAAAGTAAAATTAAATGGTTGCAAAGAATTTTAACGGGGACGGCTCAAACAAAGGGACAGAGCCGCAAAATGGACCGACAAAGGAACCTACATATGTCGTCCAGCAACATCCGTTACATAAACGTGGATTCCAGATTGTGAGAACGGAGAAGGAGGCCGCACCGGTTCCGGTTGGTGAATATATTGTTTTGGATAAGAATGAACCGGCCCAGATAACGCAGAAAAAAGTGGCCCTTATACAAAAGTTTTTGAATTCAACAGAAGACAGAAAAAAGCAATTTTCCGGTAAACGGCAGCATGTTGCGTTCCAGCGTCTAGGCGTAAAATCGGAAGAAGATGCACCGGAACAAATTTTGTTCTATACTATTACTAAGGGACAGAATGGTGAAAAGACATATAAGGAAAATGGTCTTTTGACATTTTCGAAGGAAGAGGTTTCAAAATGGACACAAATGTCACGACAGAGCTAGCCGCAAATCTTGCCGATCAGTTTAACGAACTGTATGAACTTCAACTCGGCCTCAAAAACTCCCTTGGCGACGATAACACGCCGAAATAAGGCCATTTTTTAATTTTCATAAAATATTAACTTTTTATATATATACTTTGTTTAAAGAATTATTTTAAGGAGAAACAGATGCCAATTTGGTTTGCAGCGGCGTTACCATGGATTTTAGGCATAGGTGGGACTGCCGGTGTAGCGGGCGGAACGTGGTATGCATTTTCAGAGGCTTCCAACGCAGTTGGATCAGCTGTTGATGTATCGCTTTCAGCGAGCGCAGGTGGCGCACCACTTTCAATGATTTTCAGACAAGCCGATAAGATGATTCTAGACTCAGGCGCAAACAGATTTCTTGCAAATACACGCTACATGGTGCCACTTATTGCGGCCACGGTTGGTTTGGCATTAGACATTACAGTTCCTGGACTTGGGTCTTTATTTAATCTCGCTTTGGCCAGTATGGTTATAACCACAGCCATGGATGCATGGCTTGGCCCTCCCAAACGCGATGAAACTATTGGCATACAACCAGAGGCCATGGCGCCGGCGTAGTACGATTATTTATCTAAATCCCTGTGATACACATCTATGCTTTCGGTTCGGTCTGAAAGCATTTTTTTTAGGGTTTCGACCGTAAAGACCGAACGGTGACGACCGCCCGTGCAGCCGATGGCAATTGTCAGATAGCTTTTCCCCTCATGACAATATCGGGGTAGCAGGACATTCAACAAATTCTGGAAATTTTCGATAAACGGGGCAAAACTGTCATCACCCTTCACATACGCCCCGACCTCATCATCATGGCCGGTGAGGTCCTTCAGGCTTTTTTCCCAATGCGGATTTTTCAGGAAACGCACATCCATAACGATATCCGCCTCCTTCGGGACACCGTTTTTAAATCCGAATGACATAAGGGTGACGGTCAGGCCACTTTCTCCGTCCCAACTATACCCGCCCTTAATCATCCGGCGCAGGTCATGAATGGACAAGTCACTGGTATCGATAACACGGTCGGCGTTTTGCAAAACGGGTTCCAGCCATATTTTTTCTTTCTCTATCCCCGCACTGACGGGACGGTCCTTTGCCAGTGGATGACGACGGCGCGTTTCGGTATACCGGCTTTGAAGCGCCGCATCCTCCGCCGTTAAAAACAATATCTCGGCATTATGACGTTTGGCAGTTAGAATTAATTCATCGGGGTCAAACCCGCGTGTGCGCGTATCAATGCCAACCGCAATAGGCGTATTGTTATTATCCTGCTGCATCAACGGATCGATCATTGTAAGCGGGAAGTTATCAAGCACCTCATACTGAATATCCTCTAGCGCCTTCAGGGTTGATGATAACCCCGCACCGGACAGGCCTGTTACGATCAGCAATTTATGTGTCATAATATAACCTCCCCTATATCCTTTAAAATCGCCCCTGACATATATATTGAACCGGCGATGAGTATGCGGCAATCATTTTCCGCATGGCCTTTTACGGCATCCTGCCATGATATATATGCATCTATTTTCTTACCTTCATCCTTATTCAACAACATGGCTTTCACGTTTTCCGGATCATGCGACAACGGTTCATCCTTCACCGGAATGACCGAAACACTATCAATATACGGTAACATTGGCGTTACGAATTCTAACGGGTCTTTCGTAGTAATCATCCCGAGAACCAGATGAACAGGTTTTTCGTCCTGCGCCTTCCATTCCTCTAACTTCCTTGATAACACCAAACCCGCACTATCGTTATGGCCGCCATCAAGCCATATTTCCGCGCCGGTTTCAAAAAACGCCTCGGCAGATTTCAAACGCTGCAATCGCGCGGGCCAGCATACCCGCTTTAAACCATCCCGAATTGATTGAT
>JAUICS010000097.1 GCA_030427765.1 Alphaproteobacteria bacterium | reverse complement strand
GAAGCTAAAACCGGTTGATACAAAACATTATGTTGACCGATTGCATGCCGGATGGGCGGCGCGTAAACGCGCATTTACAATTAATCTACAGCCACCCGAAATTGACCGGATTTCGCGTCCGCGCCAGATGGTGTCGATGGCATCATTCCTTATGTTCTTGAGTGCGTGTTACTTCGGATATAATTTGATGGGTGAGGCATCTACATTGATGGAAAACCAATCGAAACTTGATTCCCTGTCACGTCAGGAACGCCAGCTTGATGCCGAACTTCAGCAGGAAATTGAAAAAATGGATGAGCTCGGGCTGGATGTAAAACTCATCCGCGCATCTACATCGATCTTTGAGGAATACAGATATAACGGCATTGAACCGATTGATTATATAAACCGTATATATGACGCACTGGATAGCCAGATTACGTTGAAGTTTTTGACGATGGAGGTAGTCGATAAAAAATCATTTATCGATTCTCTGGACTTCCTTAAGGATGATAAAGAGGAAGATGGTAAACTCGCTCAGATTAAACTTGGTATGTTGTTTCCGGGGACCACAAAACCCGAAGAAGGGAACAAAGAGGTTGAGCGTCTTGCCAAACGCCTGCAGGCAAAATTTCCGGGTCATGATGTTAAGGTTAGCAAGTATCTGAAAGATTTGGCATATGATGCGGAAATTGTCGGGGAATCGGGTCTTGGTGCGGATGAACAAAAAATCGTTCAGGATTTCAGCGCGGAAATTCAATTGATTGGCCGTTTAAAACCGGCCCTAACGGAATAAGGGTTTTATGCCACGTTTCTTACCGGAACCAGTGACACAGTTTTTATGGAGTCGTCTGCATGACGCGTGGGCCATATGTTTGTGCTTATGCGGCTTGTTCCTATTGTTATCGCTCATGTTTTACAATGCGGCGGACCCGTCTTGGAATACATCCGTATCTTTGGCCGAAGGCACGGCGGGTGTTGGTAATATCATGGGCGCGTATGGTGCACATCTCTCTGACTTGTTTTTACAGATTTTCGGTTTTGCCGCGTTTATTCCGGCGTGCGTGTTAACAATCTGGGGCGGTTACATCTATGCCTATCGTGAATTGAAGTTTTGGAAAACCAAGGCCGTGTGTATGGCGCTGGCGACCTGCGCGCTGTCTATCGCATTTGCCCGCATATCGGTGGATACATGGCTTGTAACGCCATATATGGGTGGTTTGTTCGGCAGTGTGCTTTTAAATAATCTGGCATACCCGTTTTACAGTTTGCTTGGTGGCTGGGAATACACTGCGGTGGCAACGGCATCTGGCGTACTAGGAATATGGATGCTTGCGCTGGCGATTCCATCCGGCCTTATTGAAATTATGCAGAATAACGTAGGGCATATGGGCGTTGTTGGGCGTTACGCGTATGCCGCCGTACCCCCGATTGTAAACGCATGGTCGTTTATACAGAATATGATGGTACGCGTTATACCTGCCAAAAACAGCGATATTTCAGTACCGGACGTGCCCGCGAAAAAAACCGTTCAAGTGGCGGAGCCCAAACCAAAGCAGCTTGGAAAAGTGAAAATTGCGGATCGTCCGAAATCGTCAGCCGCAAAGAAGCAACAATCAATGCGGTTTACAGGAACATCCGATACGGATTGGGAATTCCCGCCAAATGAATTATTGGCCCTGCCGCCGGAAAATGTGCAGGCAATGATGCCGGATGAAAGCACGTTCCGGCAGAATGCGGAAATGTTGCAATCCGTTCTGGAGGATTTTAATGTAAGCGGCCAGATCGTGAAAATTCACCCGGGGCCGGTGGTTACACTTTATGAATTCGAACCTGCGCCGGGAACAAAAACATCCCGTGTGGTGAGTTTAAGCGATGATATTGCCCGTTCCATGGCGGCATTATCAGTGCGTGTTGCCGTTATTCCGGGGCGTAACGTGATTGGTATTGAACTGCCGAATCTGGAACGTCAAACGGTTTATTTCCGAGAAGTGATTGAAGCACAGGCATTCCAGAAAACATCCGCAAAACTGCCGTTGATTTTGGGTAAGGATATTGGCGGTCATGCCGAAATTGCCGACCTCACCCGTATGCCGCATTTGCTGGTTGCTGGTACAACCGGTTCTGGTAAGTCTGTATCCATCAATACAATGATTCTGTCACTGTTATATTGTTTGCCGCCTGAAAAATGCCGTTTTCTGATGATTGATCCAAAGATGCTGGAACTATCTGTTTACCAAGATATTCCGCATTTGCTAACGCCAGTTGTAACAGACCCGGGTAAGGCGGTAGTCGCCTTGAAATGGGTGGTGCAGGAAATGGAAAACCGCTACCGTTCCATGTCAAAACTCGGTGTTCGGAATATTGAGGGGTATAATGCCCGTCTTCGCGAAGCGAAGAAAAAAGGTGAAGTTCTGATGCGTAAAGTGCAGACAGGCTTTGACCCGGATACCGGCAAACCTGTGTTTGAAGAACAGCCACTTGATTTAACCGAATTGCCATACATCGTCGTCGTCGTTGATGAATTTGCGGATCTTATGCTTGTGGCCGGTAAAGATATTGAAAACGCGATCCAGCGTCTGGCCCAGATGGCACGTGCCGCTGGTATTCACCTTATTATGGCGACGCAGCGTCCGTCGGTTGACGTGATCACCGGCGTGGTGAAGGCAAACTTCCCGACCCGTATCAGTTTCCAGGTAACATCGAAAATCGATAGCCGTACTATCCTTGGTGAATCAGGGGCGGAGCAGCTTCTGGGTATGGGTGATATGCTCTACATGGCACCGGGTGGGCGTTTGAAACGTGTTCACGGTCCGTTTGTCTCTGATAAAGAGGTTGAGCAGGTGGCAAACTTCTTAAAATCGCAAGGCGAACCGGCTTATCTTGACGATGTAACCGACGGCGATGGAGACTTCGGCGATAATGAGGTTTTGAATGCGATGTTTGGTAGTGGCGGGTCATCGGAACGCGGCGCGGATACAGATGAACTATATGATCAGGCGGTGGCCATTGTTGCGCGTGAGAGAAAAGCATCAACAAGCTTCATCCAGCGTCATTTGCAAATCGGCTATAACCGCGCTGCACGTATTGTTGAGCAAATGGAGAAGGAAGGCGTTATATCGCCCGCCAACCATGTTGGAAAACGTGAAGTTCTTGTCGGGGACTACTCCGAAGTGTAAAAGGATATAGATTATATCCTGTAATGTTTTTCGAAAATTCAGATAGGGCAGTATGAAACGCGTATTTCAATCGTTTTTTATCATGATATTTGTGCTGTGCGCACTGGCGGTTAGCTCAGAATTGTCTGCGCAAGATGTTGATAAAGAAGAAATAATTAAAAAGGTAGAATCTTATTTAAACAACATGAAAACGGCGAAGGCACGTTTTGTCATGCAAACACCGGGCGGCGCATTGTTGCCCGGTAATTTTTATTTGAAAAAACCGGGTCGGTTACGTTTTGAATATGACGATCCCGTTGAGGATTTTATCGTTGCCGACGGTACGTTCATATATTTTTATGATGCGGAATTGCAATCACAGGCCCAGACATTTGTGGACCAGACACTGGCGGCATTTATCGTGCGTGATAACATCAAACTGGACGGAAATATTTCTGTGATGGATGTGTTTCAGGATGGTAATACCGTCTATGTAATGCTGACCCGTAAGGACGACCCCGATGCGGGATCATTAACCCTGCAATTCAATATGGACCCGTTTACACTCATCAAATGGGAAGTTTTGGACGCAGAGAAAAATATAACATCGGTTACGCTGCGGCATATTGAGCAAAACATCTTACTCGACAACAAACTATTCTATTTTATTCAGCCAAAAACTGGTAAACCTATGTTTAATGAGTAGTAATTGGAAAGTACGTATCCGTACATTTTTTAACATGTCAAACACACCGGATGTAATTGATTCTCCCAGCCATGATGCTTTTGTCAGTTCTATTGAGGATGTAAACGCAAATGTTCGCGTTATTCGGTTGAAACTCAATTTGGATAAGAAATTGTCGTATCGTGCCGGCCAGTATGTGTATCTGCAGTTTCAGGGTTTTGAGGCTCGCCCCTTTTCCATTGCGAATAAACCGGGTGGGGATAATATAGAATTCCATATAACATATTCTGACTCGGACATGGGGCAACATATCTCTAGTTCTCTTAGATTAGGTGAGGCGGTAACCGTGATGGGGCCGTATGGGAATGCCTGTCTGGATAAGAATGGTGATGCGCCGATATTATTACTCGCAGGCGGGACCGGTCTGGCACCGGCAAAGGCAATTATTGAGGAAGCCGCCGCACAAAAATCCACCAGACCGATTTCAATGTATTACGGCGTTCGAACATGTAATGACGTTTATGGTTTGGAGGTGCTTCAAACACTTGCACGGTCCATGCCCGGCCTTCAAGTTCACGTATGCGTAAGTGATGATGGTGATAATCTGGACGAAACGTCTTACCGTAAAGGCACAGTCATTGATAATGTTCTCGGTGATTTTGAAACGTTACAAAATACGCAGGCTTACGTTTTTGGCTCGAAACCTATGGTGGAAAATACCATTCCGGGATTGATTGAAAACGGTTTGCCTGAGGATAGTATTTTTTCCGATGTCGCGGGCCCATCATCAGCAATGGAAAAGACGGCAGAGGTGCAACTGAAATGCTGATTGAAAAATTTATGCGTAATTTATCGGCATTGCCGGGTTTGGGATCGCGTTC
This sequence comes from Alphaproteobacteria bacterium, assembly GCA_030427765.1. GTDB lineage: Bacteria > Pseudomonadota > Alphaproteobacteria > Micavibrionales > Micavibrionaceae > JAUICS01. The sequence goes on along the minus strand of JAUICS010000097.1, from coordinate 1,280 downwards.
GGCACGGCGCATTGCCATTCACCTGCTTACGCAGAAAGATGACAAGATGCTCCCGCTTATTAAGCTCATGCAAGAGGTTTCGGAGAACATTAAAAACTGTGATGTGTGCGGCAATCTCGATTCCCAGAACCCTTGCAATCTTTGTACAAACCATAACCGTGATAAGGATGTCATTTGCGTTGTGGCAAACGTATCCGATCTATGGGCGATGGAGAGAACAAAGACATACCGCGGCCAGTACCATGTTTTAGGCGGCCTTTTATCCGCTCTCGATGGTATAGGGCCGGATAAATTGTCGATACAGTCGTTATTGGACCGTATCGCACAAGATGAGTATGCGGAGGTTATTCTGGCCCTAAACGCAACGGTGGATGGGCAATCGACAGTGTATTACCTTACGGACCAGTTGGAGAAGTTTTATAAAGGTAAGGTCACAAAACTGGCGCACGGTATGCCGATGGGTGGGGAGCTTGATTACCTAGATGAAGGGACGATTATTACCGCCCTGAAATCCCGCGGCACCCTCTAGCCGTTTTCATTTACTCCAAGACGTCGTTGCTTTGCTCCTAACCGACTATGATATAGGCAGATCTTATTCTTTTTCGGAAATGTAGACATTGCAGTCGTCTGTAACACGCAGGACCGCAACGTGTGTAAATTGGCCAACATTGTCGCCGCCAATCGCAATGTCGTAATAGACACCCTCAGGAAAGTAATGATCGGATGATGAGGCGGTAACACTGCTGTCGCCGAATTTGATGTAAACGGGACCGGTTGCATACACACTGATTACACGTGTGTTGGATGCGAATGATGTGCTGTTTCGCGCAGACGTTGATGTTGCTGAAATACTGTGGGCACCATCTGTTTTAAAGCGCATGGCCGGAATTGGATTGTTGTTGGAATCAACAGGTAGGTAAGTAGGCATATTAATCTCCTTTAAAATGACAAAAACCGCACATGCGGTTTGGCAAGGCGGTTAATCAAGATACAATTTTTATGAATATTTTCCTATAATCTGATATTATTGGAAATATGTCAAGATAATTTATGCGTATCAGAATATCATTAGTGTGATGGCTCTTACATTTGTCATCCCCTGAATTCCATATGGAATTATAAGGGGATCCGGATCCCCGCTCGCGTGTTTACTTGGCGGGGATGATGTCTATCTACATTCTATGAAGGCTTAGATGTTATATAGCCAGTAACGTTTACGCCAGCGCTGCATCAACATAATCCAGCAACAGACAACGGCCATCCAACCTGCAAATAACAGG
>JAUICS010000096.1 GCA_030427765.1 Alphaproteobacteria bacterium | reverse complement strand
AGCCATCCTCGAACCGACATATCCGGCCATTTAATATGCGCGTTAAAAATACGCAACGTACATGCATATCCAACGGCAGCGATTGCCACATCTATCCAGAAAATATGTTTAAGGATAAGGGTATACCAACCAAAAAACGAATATATTTCGTAATCATATTCACGCAGTGTTTTCCAGTCGTCAGAAAAATACAAAAACATCATTGGCAGGAAAAACACCTTAATCATCATTGATAGGACATGTTTTTTCAGCTGTTCATTATGATACGCGTCATTTTTCCAAATCCCCATCAAGAACGCGCCGAAATACCAGTATTCATCGCGCGGATCGCGCATATAAGCGTTAATAATAAAACAGTAACTTAGCGTAAAGCCCAGGATGTACCAAAAATATTCGAGGACGACATATATAAACTTGATATACCAATCGCCGGTAAATATTGGGCATACCCACATCATAAGTGCCATTGCGCCGAAAGTGCCCAGAACGCCCACAAACTTAATCAACAAATCAAAATTAAATGTCTTAGTGAATACCGAGAGTGAACAACCGCGACCAAAATCAAGTCCGCATTCGTCCTGCCTGTAGACACGAGCAACAATAAGTTCATAAAGGGCCATAACCACGAAATAAATTAGAAGAATTGCAAAACCCTGCTTGTATTCGTTTTCTAGCCAGGAAATATCGGTTGGAAAATAATAAAGGAGAAGCAGCAACGTGACATAGCCTATTGGCCCTGTCCAAAAAGGTATTGTCGATTTTGGTTTTTCAAGTTGCTGTGTCATAGCGGCTGTAATCTATTTACAGCCTATCTTAAGCATTTCAAAACGGATTGCCAGAATGAAGTTGATGATATCAACCTGATAAATGGCCCAGCTTAATGATGAGGAATATCGAATTTTGTCAGGATGCCTTTCTGTGCCTTGGCAAGATTATCCTTATCAAAATCTGCAATAAGGTCATTGAAAAGGCGGTACCAGTTAACCTCGGCCTTCAAATGCAGAAACACGGAACCTAAACCAAGGGCGGCGCGATCCATAAACACAAATTCACGCGGGACAGTGACCGTCCCCAATTTTTTCAATTCCTCATGAACCTTTTCTGCCGTTTCACGACCATAAACGCCATTTGTAATTTCACCGATCGGACGTACCCGGTCCTCCATAATCGGACTATATAAAAAACCTGCCCAAATATTTAAAACTTCGACCTGTTCTTTGCTTAGACTCTCAAACCCCCATGTTTCATAAGCATACACGGCAAGTTCAATATCCTCGTTCCGGAGGGCGTTATAGAGATCGATAACGCCGCCAACGAATTTGGGTGGAAAGACACGAACACATCCGTAATCGAGAAGATTAATGCCCAGGTCTTTGCGCACGGAATAATTTCCCAGATGCGGGTCGCCGTGAATAATTCCGTAGTGATAAAACGGCACGTACCATGCACGGAACATGTTCAGTGCAATTTCATTTCGTGTTTCCGTGTCGGCTTGTTTGAAATTCAGTATTTTATCACCCTCAAGCCATGTTGTTACCAACAGCCGTGATGTAGACAACTCATCGATGACATCCGGGACATGCACGCCTTTTTCTTTCTTGAGCATTTCAGCGTACATTTTGGTATGTTTAGCCTCTAATTTATAATCAAGTTCCTCATATAAACGTGCGGCAAGTTCGTCATGTACATATTGGGTCGAAATAGAATTATCGTATTTTTCATACAGAGAAAAAATCAATTTTAACTGGTTCAAGTCCGCGTTAATCGCCGTTTGCATCTCCGGATACTGAAGCTTACACGCGGCCAAACGGCCATCATGCAAATGCGCCTTGTGAACCTGCCCCAGACTTGCCGCCGCCGCGGCTTCCTTTTCAAACTTTTCGAATTTATCCTGCCAATCCGGTCCAAGCTCAGCCTTCATTCGGCGTTTCACAAACGGCCACCCCATTGGCGGGGCATCGGATTGAAGTTGCTGCAACTTATGCGTATATTCTGGCGGAAGGGCTTCGGGAATTGTCGCCAGTATCTGCGCAACCTTCATAAGCGGGCCTTTCAGGCCGGCCAAAGCCTGCATCAAATCATCCGCATGTTTGTCACGGTCGATCTTGAACCCCAGATAACGCTCCCCCGCGACCTTTGCCGCCAGACCGGCCATTGCGGACGACACGCGCGTGTATCGTTTCACGCGCCCCCCCAGAGTATTTTTTTCGTCCTGCGATTCCATACGTTATTATGTGGGATATATTATTGCAAAAGTCTAGAAAAAGACGATATCTTTTTTTATCACCTGATAAATTAATGGTACACTTACATAGTATGGTAAACGATTTAAAAAACGACATTCTGGAAGAATCGCTTAACGACGTCATTTTTGATGGATGGCGCTGGGAAAACATCGAAAAGACATGCGAAAAACTCGGGCATCAACGGTCCATGGCGTATGCGTTGTTTCCAGACCGCCTGAATGATGTTATCCGCCATTTTTCAACTTGGGCAGATCAGAAAATGCTGACATCCCTGTCGGACATTAATCCGGACGACTTACGCATTCGTGACCGCATAAAAACAGCAACCTTGCACCGGTTTAAAATTCTTACACCTTACAAAGAAGCCGTTCGTTACTCCCTCGGGCATTGGACACATCCGGTTCGCACAAAAACGGCGGGTAAATCCATATGGCAAACTGCGGACACCATATGGAACTGGGCCGGTGATGATGCACAGGACTATAACCACTATACAAAACGTGCGCTTCTATCCTCAGTCATTGTCAGTACGTCACTGGCGTGGCTGAATAACGAGAAATACGATCTCGATAAAACAGAAGAATTTTTAGACCGCCGTATAGAAAACGTTCTGTTTTTAGGTAAAAATATAGGACGGTTTAAGAATTTATTCTCCTTTTTGCCTTTACCATCACGAAAAGAACAAAACGCATAACAGGTGTTTTTATGACTTCCAATCGTTATCACGCATTCCTTCTCGCACTATTCCTTATAATGGCCCTGATTACGGCCCTGTCAGGACCGGCTCACGCACAAAAATTATCCGGACAGAAGGTCGAAGAATTTTTGAAAACATGGATGCCGTATTTGTATGGTGAAGATGGCGAAGTCGGCCCGGAAGACACAATGATTGCACCTTTCGCGGACGAAAGTGTCAAACAAATGGGTCATAGCAATATCAGTGAACTTCCCGTGCATGCCGTCCCATTAAACACGGCGCATAAATCATACGAAGAAGTCCGCTTATGGGTGACGGAGGCCATTTCACAGGCACTCAGCTTTAACCACCACTCTTACCAATCACATTTCATTTTAATGGAAAGTGTATTTTCACCAAGTGCACTTGAGGAATATAAGGCATTCATTGAATCCACACGCATCAAGGACAAAGTGATTGCGGCCAAAAGCCAGGTATCCGGATTTGTCGCGGACCAGCCCCTTTTGATCAATGAAGGTGTGGTAGATGGTCGTTATCGCTGGCTTTTCGACATTCCGATGTCGGTTAGCTTCATTTCCGGCAATGCCACATCGTTCAAAGACTCCGATGCCGACACGTATTACATAAAAATGCGATTGCAGGTAGGCCGTGTCGGCGCCGACATCCAGCCGGACGGCTTAATCATCGAAACCTGGAAAGCGGCCACGAATTTCAGCCAAACACCCATTGAATGACGGCGTGTAAGTTAAGCACAGATTAGTTAACGCAATCACTGCGCAAAACTTGATGTCCCTGCCCTGACGCTATAGATGTATCTATTCACAAGATATAAAAAAGATCACGAAAGGTTTAGGGCATGAGCGAGAGTAATGTTGAAGTATTTCCACAAGCAGAGAATCAAATGGCCGAAGATGCCGACAAATACAATGAAATGGTGCCAAAAGATGTTGGCGGCGTGTCGGGCGAACGCCTAAAAAGCTTCATTGAACGTATTGAACGTCTTGAGGAAGAAAAGGCCGCGCTTGCCGAAGATATCAAGGATGTTTACTCCGAAGCCAAAGCCACGGGATTTGATACAAAAATCATCCGTAAGGTTATCAAGCTAAAATCAATGGACCGTGAGAAACGCCAAGAAGAAGAAGAGCTTCTGGACCTGTACATGTCCGCTGTCGGTATTGTTTAAGTTTAGTCACTGAACGGTTTCGTGTTCTTTGTGCACGAAACTGTCTATCTCCGGAGTTTTCATCGTTTCCGCGGAAAAGCGCATTGGCGAGTTTTCATGCCGGGCAAGTGTATTTAGCATACGCACGCTTTTTGGCTGGCCCTCCATTTTAACAGCCTTTTCGATCATATCTTCGTCTTTGGATGCTTCGTGGCGAACCTTAGCCAGCCGCCATAGAATTGTTGTAATCATCTCCGGGCCGCGTCCGTTTTCAATGGCCCTTTTTAATAATTGCTGCTTTATTTCTCGTACACTTCTGATCGTCTTGCTAATATCTCCACCATCATGGCCATTGCCATCATCAAAATTTTTTGACATTTTTTCTCCACATTTCTCTCTATCGACGTCCTGTTAAAATCGCCTTATTTCCTTAATTGTAGCATATTTCCATCGTTTTCTAAAAGAAAATTAACCATTTTAGTTAACATAACTATTAACTAATTTTTCATATTTAAATGATATGACAAATATAACGATAAAAATAAATCGACATAAAAACGATCTAGTGTGTGAGGCCATAAAATGACATTAATGAGTGCGATTGAGCATTTAGCAAATCAACCCCCATCAAGCCTAAGCGGCACGTGCATGCGGGAGAGTTTCTCATCAACAAATAGTCTTAATGATTCCAAGCTGTTAGAAGAACTGGCAAAGAAAGACGACCTTCTTCATACATTGCTTAAGGATTACCAGAACGCGGACCAGACATACAACAAACTTCTGAAACGTTTCAAAACAGATGATGATATGGTGCAGCTCGCCGCAGATATGTACCTGAGCTCCAAATCCGCGCTAGAAACACGCGTTAACGAGCTAAAGAAGCAAGATTTACTGGAATTCATACAGGTTGAAGAGGAAGAAGCGGAAAAAGAGAAACAACGTGCAAAACGTGTTTGTGACGAAACAACCATGATGAACCGTGCACGTGAACGTATGAATCTTGATCAAAAATCACAAAGTGAAATGGATATTCTGTGGTTCATGTTCCTTACATTCATGCGTAAAGGTAACAGAGTAGGTTTATTTACAAAGGGTGTGTTGGCCGACGGGTTCACAAAAATCAATAATCGCGTCAGCCAGACATTTGGACAAGCGGCAACATCATAATTATTGGTAACAGAGAGTGTAAAATTTATCACTCAACATATTGACTTTACGTAACCAAAAAATTAAACGTAAGGCAATATGTTGAGGAGATAAATATGTCAGAGAATAAATCATTCCATCCCGTTATTGGATTTGCCGTGCTTTCGGCACTTTTTGCAGGGATAGCATTTTCACAGGATAGAGGTGAGCCGGAGCTAAGACACTTCTGGCCACCGACATGGACCGGACAGCCATCCGAAAACACAGGCCCTACATATTTCTGGCCACCAAGCTGGAAAGGCACAGCGCCGCAGGGACATACGGACACAGGTTTTTGGCCGCGCCATAATCCACTCGGGTAATATTGCAGTAATAATTAGCCGGATTTACGGTCGTTGATCAATTTGTCGACAACAGATGGATCGGCAAGCGTTGATGTATCACCAAGGTTTTCATACTCATGCGCGGCAATTTTACGCAGGATACGCCGCATAATCTTGCCCGAGCGTGTTTTTGGCAATCCGTCCGCCCATTGAATGATATCAGGCGTTGCAATCGGACCAATAATTTTGCGGACGGTTGAAATAACCTCCTTACGGGTTTCCTCAGATGGCTCCTTACCTTCCATTAATGTAACGTAGGCAAATATACCCTGCCCCTTAATATCGTGCGGAAAACCAACAACGGCAGATTCCGAAACGGCCGGATGTTCATTAATCGCGCTTTCAATCTCTGCAGTGCCCATA
>JAUICS010000095.1 GCA_030427765.1 Alphaproteobacteria bacterium | reverse complement strand
GCCGAAGCCAAAGCTCCCGAAGCGTTGCCGGAGGATGTCATCAGCCTGTGCCTCGGCGTAATCGTTCTTGCCTATGTGACGCGGAACCGGTTTTGTCCGCGTCTCGGCGGTAGCGTGATTACCAAAGTACCGGAATGGATTATCGGCAGTGTCGGCGGCATTGTGATGGGCGGTTTCGGCATGGGCGGGCCGATTGTCATTATGTATTACAACGAGGTCATCGCATCACGTATAACGTTCCGTGCCACCATCATGGCGACATTCTTTCTGTCAAATTTTGTGCGCGTGTGTACGGGCGCGGTTGAGGGAATTTTTACAGACCAGATATTATTCTGGATGGCGCTGTGCTTACCGGGATTTTTGGCCGTTGCCGTCATTGCCCAGAAAATTCACCATAAACTGAATGAAACCCTTGTTAAGAATACGATTGACGGCCTTCTCTTCCTTGCCGCCGCCAACCTTCTGACAAAACCGTTTTTAGGCTGACCGGCGTTTATAAATCAAAGCAGTACAAATAAGGCAGCCGACGCACAAACATGCGCATAGGATAGTGTTATATCCGGCCATGGATATGTCGAAGAACGGATCGGCCCATGGAATTTCATCACATGCAACGGCCGGTTTTGCCAGCATTTGTTCCAGCAAACTGGACGGATCACTGGCCGCATCGGCAAAATTGACGTCACATCCGGCGCTGGTCGTCCACCAATGCTGCTCAACCCCGACATGATGGAAGGCGATGCCGGCATTCACGCCGAATGCTATGGCAGACAGAAATACCGGTATGGAGGATAATAGCGGCGATCTGTTGGCAAGTATTAGCCCGATTATCCCAAGACCAATGGCGACGGCATAGGGATAGCGCTGATAAATACACAGGATGCAAGGTTCAAGCCCGAATACATATTGACTGATGAATGCACCGGCAAGGGCGATTACAGAAACGCCAATAATGCCCATATATACAAAATATGGATTGGATAGAAGTCGTTCGATTATACCAAGCATTATAGTAACCCTTTTATGAATTCCTTGATCATGTCCGCGGCCTCCATCCCGAAAAACAGGATCAGGCCAAAGAGTACAAATACCCATATAAGGCCGATAAGCGCACCGGCAAGTACCGCCAGACCGTCCCGCATAATCACACCGAGTGACATAAGGACGATACCAAGGCTCGGCACGGTGTTACTAAGCGGAATAGGAACGCAGACGGATAACGCCATGATCAATCCCGCAAATCCAATTGCATAGGAAAAGACCCCGCGCGTCATGAATCCCAGTCGTGGCCGCAGAATAACCTCAAGCCGCTTAACCCACGGTATTATATTCGTGAATAAGGACCGTAAGGTTTCGGATTTTAATTCCTTTGCCCGTATTTTTTCGGGCAGCCAGACCGTGTGACGGCCAATTGTTTGTTGCATCGTCAGCAGGATAAGCGGCAGGGCAAGCAGGATGTTAATACCGGGCGGCACGGGGATCGGTAGCGCCATCGGCGCTGCAAAAACACAAAGCACCACGCCAAAACCACGCTCGTGAAATGCATCCAGAATGTTGCCAAAACTGGTTCTTTCGTTCGTACACGCATCGATAAAATTTTGCAGAAGGGATGATAGGTTTTGCGGCGTGTTGGGCGGAATGTCGGGCGGAGTCTCTGTTTGTGTCATATCACAAAAATACCAAATCAGATATGTAGGAAGAAGTAACAGAAATACGCAATTAATACGGCCGGAACCGCACTATATACTGTGGCGAGAATGGCGGAGCGCGGCGCAAGCGCGATTGCGGGGAACAACGCGTCACCATCGTTACTAATCGCGTTTCCGAGCTGGGCCGATAACGGAATTACCCCTTGTAAATAAAGGGTTGTAACAAGAATTTGCGGGCCGCACCCCGGAATAAATCCAATGACAATAGCGATAAGCGGCATAATAACCGCATATGTTTCAAACAGGGCGGCAAGATCGATCGAAAAGGCGTAAAGGAAAAGCTCATACGATAAAAACGCCATTACTACCCATACGGTGACAAAGTTTGTATCACCAATGACCCGAAGGGCGGGCGGTAAGTCCTCACACGCAATATGATCCAGTTTTTTGCCGCTGACATTATAATCATGTGCATCAACGTCACTGCCGAATACCGTGGAATGGTCGGTAATGTGCCGGAACGACCACATCAGGATGCATAAGGCCGCCCCTATTGCACCAAAATAAACGGTAGGTTGATCAATGATGTTGCTGCCAAGCAGGGCATCAACATCAATTTGGAATGCGTTGGCAAGGCCGAGCATAAATCCCGGAATAATCAGGAAAATCCATATATAATCAACGCTGATCAGGGAGGTGTTCCCGAGGTCATGATCATGGTCAATGTTATCAATGCGCTTACGCCGCATAAAATCGCGGCCATGAATGAAATCGACGATATAGCCTGTAATCGACCCCACAGAAAAACCGAGGGCAAAAATCAAAATACCGGTTAACGGTTCCTGCGCCAGCATTAAAAATGCGGCATCACCCATCGTGGCAATCAATACGGCAACAAGTGATCCGAAGCTGATTTTCCCGCGTGCGTATTGAGTAACAACGATAATGGCGCCGCCGCAACCGGGCAAAGCCCCCATAAGGGATGCAAATACGACCTGCCAATGTTTGGCCTTCTCGATTTTTTCTGAAATATTGACCTTGAACAGGTTTTCAACCAGAAAAAACAGGGCAAGCGTGGCCGCCACAAAACTGGTGACCGCGATATAAGCCTCACTCATCGTTTCGAGAGTAAGCTGGCGTAGATCGGCAGGCCCGAAAAATAGTAGAATCAGAAAACTGACAAGCCCGATACGGAAATATCCAGCTTGTTTAATTGACGTGGTAAGAGTTTTTGAAACGGCCTGAATGTTCATAATACAGGCAAGTATAGACCCTTTTCATCAAAAGGGAATGGGTAACGTCAACGGGTACGGGCCATTAAACCAGATACAAATTCAAGAACTGCAACAATTGCGGGTTTTGGAAGTTCCAGTTGCGAACGATCAATTCGAAACATATCAATATGCTCCCGGCTAAACTTCTCTAAACTATGTGTTGAAGGATTTATTTCCCCACTGCCAAATCGTGTTACATGTGCCATAGTTACCGCAATACCTTGCTTATGACGGTCTGATATTTTTCCTGTAATATTGCTAGTTGTTCTTTCCACTAATGCTATTGGTAGATAATCGCCAGATCCATTTTCTGAGACATCTTCATAAAGCCAATAATTCACAACGCTTCTGTCTGGAGAATTTGATATAATGTCAGTTTTCACACGCAATGTTGATATTTTTATCTTTTCAACATTTTGCGCTTCAAAATCTCTATTTACGCTTACATCTGTTTGCATAACACACTCCATATTTTTAAAGAAATGTGCCATAATTAATTATGAAAAATCAATAGTTATTTAAGAATGCTAAATCAGGCCAAAAATCGTGGCGGCTAATATGAGTTGGCAAACAACGCCGCCCATGAAGGAAAGGCCCCGTAGCGTTGGAATGCCAAGCGTATAGACAATGTAATGTGTAAGACGGCAGAAGAAGTAACCCATCGCGGCAAATACGGTTAGTTCGGTACTGACATGAATAAGATGCAACACAATAACCAACGGCGCGAACACGGCCAAATTTTCAATGGCATTGTAATGTGCCATTTTGGCGCGCGCAGCCCATGGTGCCTTATGCGGGTCGGTAATTTGACGTGATTTCAGGGCATTGAATATCCCGAGCTGGATAATCATACGAAACAGGTACGGCAGGAACATTAAGGCCGTCATTGTCGCTGTTGCCGTGAGCCAAAATAATTCAGGAGTTAATTCATTCATAATGATGAATTATGAAGTGATTACTCACCATTAGAAATAAAAAAGCCCGCACGGGGCAGGCTTTTTCACACATTTCTTAATCTTTAGGGTGGTATTCCGGGTTTATCGGCCGCCGTAGCATCCGGATGGTGGACTGCCGCCGCATGTACCTGTGCCGTCTAAACAGTCACACCAGGCACCGCGCGGCCAGAATTGTTTTCCGGGATCCGGAGGATGAACGTGGCCGTTTGTTTGCGGGTAACATCCCAAACCAAGGTTTTCGGCGAATACGTCTTTCGCGTATAATTTCCCGCAATCTGTGACACGCTGCGTGGAAAACTTGAAATCCGATGCCTTACAACGCATATGTTTTGATTTGCTTGCTCCCCCTACTTTTGCATTTGTTGCAGGCGTACGGTATGCCGATAGAATTGTTACGCAGGATTCATTAAACCCGCCATCGGAATTGGCCGTAAACCGCATAGCATATAATAAGTCATAAAGACGCGGATCCATACTGTCGCACACATCATTGACATGCCAGTCGCGGAATAAGTAGTTCAAACGTTGTAAGCCAGCCTGATCATATCCGTTGGCATCCCTGTATTTTACACATTCATCTTTAATACCCTGGGCCGGTATGCAGACACATAGTTCCTTTTCCGGTGGGCCTGGCACATCCAATGGGTCGCCTGTGTATTTCGGGGGTTTTTCAACATTCGGTACCTGACCGGTTACAGGGTCAACTTCGGATGGAATGGATTGGCCCTCACCAGATGGTTCTTTGGAAGATGAACTACCGCTTTGACCTTGATCTTTTGATGGATCGGTTTCAAGACAGCTTCCGCCGGAACTGGATGAGTCGCATTCTTTGTTTTCGTCTTTCTTCTCGTCTTCCTTCTTATCATCTTTGTCGTCTGTTTTGTCGGCCTTATTTCCAGAACGAAGACATTCTATCTGTTCTTCTAGTGTCCCTTCTTCGTCGCAATTACTTTTGTCCTTATCCGGTAACTTTCCGGTTCTGTAACACTCAATCTTATCCTCTAGACTTTCCGCTTTGTTACAATCGTCTTTTTTCTCATCATCGTTGTCATCGCCGTCATCATCGTCGTTACCTGTGTCACCATTCTTAAGGTCATCAATAGCCTTTTTCACGCGGTCGTCAATTCCGTCGCCGTCTTCATCAACGATTTTAAACATATCGCCGCCGATTGTATCCGCCTCGACACAATCGGCCATGTCGCGCTGTGCGCCCGAACTGTCACATAATGTTGGGCCGCCGCGCGTGTAATCACTTCTGTGGCCGGACTGCGCGGCATCCAGAAGATCAATAATTCTATCAATGGTTTCACCGGTTCTGGATACGGCGTTAAGGAGGGTATCCATATCATCATCGGTATTCGTACGTTGTTGTTCGTTAAAATCACGATCCTGTGCGATGGATACACTGATGCCTGACAATACGAATATTGCCGCCATACAACAAAGTATCATGAGAAATTTATGAATTTTACCGAACCTACACGCCATGGTTAATACCTAGTTATGATATATTACAAAATAAGCTTATTATATAATTGCACCACATAATAAAATTTTCTGCAAATTTATCTAAAATTTTATTGATTATTTTACCTTGTGTGGCTGAAAAAATAGAATTTTAGTGGTTCTTACGGACAATTACCCCACTGCCGGTAGGCACCAGTATCAACATGTGAAAATGTGTTGTAACATCCTCTACCGCCCGGACTTATGGCACGTGCAAGATTTAGAAATGTCGTTCTGTTCATACTTGGGAGGGCAATATCACCGGCGCGACACCGTGTGTGCTGGGAATTCTGCACGGACGGGTTTACAATATTCTGCGTACGCTGCGAACGGTAACAGGAATTGACCTTTAGGTGGGATTCTGTGGCACCGTAATCGTTCTTTGCCGCGTAATGGACGCCCCACATGATATCAAAGAGACCGTTATCCATCTCACATGTATCATTTTCACGGTCATCACGACAAAGATATGTAAGCCTTTCTATACCGCTTTGCACATAATCGTTTCCATCATGGTAGACGACACAATCTTTAACGCCCTGACGTGTCATTTCAACACATAGCTCCCGTTCACCATCCGGTAGATTAGGCACCGGTGTATTTCCGGGTGAACCCGGAGAGGACGGAGAGGATGGAGAGCCGTTATTGCCGC
>JAUICS010000094.1 GCA_030427765.1 Alphaproteobacteria bacterium | reverse complement strand
GAGTGTATAGGCCTGACGAATACCTTGCGCCCCGGCGGTGGAACCACCTGCGCGTAGACGGTTTAACGCTTCGATAATCTTCGATTTCTCGGATACTTTTGTTGGTTCCAGAACCGTTCCGGCACTTCCCGCATAGACAACAATGCCGATTGTATCGTCAGGATTGAGGGTATCCAGCAGCATATGCATGGATTGTTTTAGAAGGGGAAGTTTATCATGCGCATTCATTGAACAGGATACATCAAGTAAAAAGATAAGGTTACTGCGCGGTGTTTCGGATTTTGGAATGTCGTATCCCTTAATCCCGATATGCACCAGTTTTTTGCCCGCCGCCCACGGTGAGTCAAGAACCGTAACCGATGGTTTGAACGGCGTTTCCTTCGTTTCCGGTAAGGCGTAGTTGTAATCGAAGTAGTTGATAAGTTCCTCAATCCGCACGGCATCTTTCTGCGGCAGAACACCGCGATTAAGCTGCTTCCGAACGAAACTGTAGGATGCCGTATCAACATCTACCGAGAATGTGGATACGGGTGTATCAAGTACACGGTGGACGGAGTTTTCCTCAAAATCCTCGAACTTGTCACGCCCTATGTCTTCGTATTGCGGCGGCATCATCACATCTGACGGGACGGGCATCGGCGCGGGGGCAATTTTCATAGATAATTCGGACATTGGTGCTTGCGCTATACTTGCGGCACCTCCAGCAGCAAAACTCTCTTGAGAAATTTTGGCCTGCGGGGTTACTCGGCTGGAAGTTGTTATAGGCGGCGCGGCGGCGTAATCTGCGTCTATTTCAGCTTCTTCAACCGCGATACTTTCATTTCTGTACGATTTTTTGCTGGTGCTACCGACTATACTCGATGCTATTTGATTAAATGATCGACCTCCATTATCGCCACCAAGTCCTAACTGAACTTTATTTAATTTTGCGGAAGATGGCGCACTGGTCATATCCTGCATCTGCTGATTATAAAATGTAACACCAGTTGCAAGGATTACGACGCAAACTGTGGCTAAACTGCCGTATGCAAATGTCTTATGCTTTTTGAAATTCATCATGGGTTTTCTCCTACTCTTATGATTTGAATTACCCATAAGACGAGCGAGCCCGAACAATCCTTGGAAAAAATTTTGGTTTTTTTCGAATGTATTGTCATGAAGCGTATCATTCTGCGCTTTGTCATACTCCGCCATGGCTAGGTTTAATGCCACTTTGCGGGCATTTTCGTCCGGCATCGGAATATCATTATTATTTAAAAAATTATCGAGCTTGTTCTTATCCGTCATGATCTTCCCCCAGTTGGTGGGCCAGTTTTTTGCGTGCCTCATGAATGCGCCATGAAACCGTGCTTTCTTTACACTGTAATCGTTTTGCCGCGTCCTGATGCGATAACCCCTCGATAAACACAAGGATGATGGCGTCTCGCTCTTTATCCGGCAGGGTGTCTATAATCTCCATCACCTGCGATGCATATAAACTTTCATCCGCAGCGGCGGCATTGCTGGCTTTTGTTTCAAGTATGCTGTCATCACCATGGTTGTGCCGGTGCTGCGATTTTTGCCAATCCTTTGCCGTGTTGATGACAAGGCGGTAAAGCCAGCTGGAAAAGGCGGAATCAAAACGAAATTGGTCAATGGCGCGGGCAAGCTTGATACAGGCGTTTTGCGTGATGTCTTCCGCATCGCTTTGGTTTCCACACCATTTGAAGGCAATTTTGTACATGACCATGTAATACCTTTCCAATAATAATTCGAAGGATACTCGGTCGCCGCCGGCGGCCTTTTTTATCAGTTCTGTGTCCTCGACACGCTGCATGCGTCGTCCTTTGTTTTCTATAAGACGGTTGGAAAAGGTGAATCCTTGGAAAAATTATACCGTTTCAAAAATTTTAGGAAACAGGCTTTTCAAATCCATGTTTTATGTCTATATATGAAGACATAAAAGAACAGGAGACAAAAATGTCTGAAGCAGAACGTACAGATCATAAATTCAGAACAGGCCAGTTTGTAAGGGTGTTTGTCGATGCACGTGACGGTAAGCCCGGATATCTTGATCCAGAACCATTCAAAATTACAGGTTTTGAAGGCGATACAGCAATTCTAAGACGCAGCGATATACGTGGCGATCAAGTTGCGCATGTAAGTGCTTTACGCGCCGCGTAGCGAAGTATCAAATATAATTTTATTTTCATAATAATTTTTCCTTGACGTATTCTTGTGTCTTGTGATAGAAGATTTCTACTTTAACGCTAGAATACGAAGAGGGTATTATGTCCAACAAACAAGATCAACAGCAACAAACATCAAGAATAGCTTGGGTTACAACAGTTTGTACATGGGAAGGAAGCGATGCTTTTACACCAGGTATGGGTGAGCCGCGCCAAGTTCCTGTGCGTTCACAAGGTGATCGCGGTGTTGGTGATAACCAGTCGCAAGAGTTTGCCGTTGACGGCGCGGAGTGGAAAGTACTAGATCGTTAATTTTCATAAAGTTATTGCTTTTCCATATTTTTAATGGTACCAAAGGCTGATTTTTATAATTTCTATTTAGGAGTAGATGGTAAAATGGCAAATCAACAATCTGAGTTTATTGAAGCGAACGATGATGTAATCCGTAAAATTCCTGCGGGTTTCGGCGCGTTTGGACTGGCATCAGTGTACCAGCAAATTTTATGGCTGGATGCATATAGAAAGGCAAATCCGGAAGACGCACCGCCGTTTCGTATTGAGACAATGCCGTTTAACGAAGGGCCTGATGACGGTAAGGGGCCCGCATATGATTTGGGTACAAACCTGAATATTCTTAACTTTCCGATGCTTTATTCCAAGGATGATAGTGGTCTAACGATGGACCTTATCGAAGATCAGGAGCGCAGCAGTTTCCTAAATTGGGTTCTTGAGCAGGCCAAAAAGATTTCCTCTGTAAATGCGCAGGCTGCAAAAACATTCTATGAAGAGAAAATAGACGAAGGTTATACAGATGTTCAGATATCATTCTTATGGCCGGAGCACCACACGACATATATGTTAAGCCGCACAGATGACGATAAATGCGATTGGTATAGTTACATGCCGCGCCGTCTATACGGTGAATATCTTGGTTCACGTATCAAACGTGCGCAGGAATGTATTGCCGAAATTAACGCGCATTATGGTCGTCTTGGGTATGACGATGTTGTGACGTTGCACGGTACACAAGATGGAAAAGTGTTGAACGTTTTAGAAGTTGGTTATGATGACAACGATGATCCGGTTCTAACAGTTACTGTTCAGAACCCGGACGGCACGATCAAGTATATTGAAACAGATATGTTGACCGTTGCAACGGGGCACCAGTTTAACCAGCGTTTTATGCCGAATGCAAAACGTGCGGAGCTTTAAGGCCTCGATGGGCAGCAGGTTCCAGGCGCACTTGAAAATACAGGCCGCACGGACGGGCAGGGTGGATTGCTTATCGACAGTCCTTACCATGACACAGAAGTTACCGACCTAATGGATAAAACAAATGGTGAAATAACAATCGGCGGTGCCGGTGCGTCGATGCTGGATGTTATTCGTGGTGCGGAGGCCTGGGAAGGCCTGATGAAATCACGTGGGACACCGGCCAAGGCACAAATTACAATTGTTACGCCGCGCCCATCTGTAAAAGTCTGGGGTCTGGACCTTCGTAAAAACAATGTTCCTGCGCTTGAGGCACAGGGTAAGGTTTTAGCCGGACAATTCGTTCATAATGTCGAGGCATTGGGTAAAGGTAAAGATGTTCTTGAATACGTGGAACTACTATCTGAAATTGTTCATGGTGATGATGGAGTCAGTGTTGGTCCACAAAATATCTTTGCGGCGCTCGCGGATGAAAATACACGCCGTGCAATCGTTGCGGCGGTTGATAATGATAAAATTGCAGATGATCTTCTGGAATATGTAGATTCGTATTCACGTGCCCAGACATCACCATCAAGTTATGAGGCCGTACGTCGTTTTGAGCAAGCCGGTCAGTTGTCATATGTTGCCGGATACATCAGCGGTAAAGACATGACAATTGAAAATGGTCAAATCGCAATGCCGGTATCTGCATCATCTGAATCTGACTTTGAAGGTGTGAAAACTATGCAGGTTGCGGGTTTCGCGGATTGTTTCTCCTTGGCGAACGCGCCTTACTATCCATTACGTGATAAATCAAAGGAACCTGATTACATTCAGGCCGATACGATTACGTTAAAGATTGATGGGCAAGACGTTGATGTCTATGTACCTGACAGTTTAACCCGCGGTTTACTTCGTGACGGTTATGCGAAAATCCCTAGCCTGAATTCCGGTGTTGTAGAACCGGCAAAGGATTTTGAAGGGTTTATTGCCTTTACTGGATCAGGAGCCAGCAAGAAACGCGGCGTGCCATACAGTCAGGCCATTATTAAGGCTCAACGTGAAATTTCCGAATTCTGTTGTGAGCTTTGGAACAGCCGTTTTGGTCATGCCGACCTTGGCACAGAGGCCGATCTGGAACAAGTAGCACGTTTGAACCGATAATATACAGTTTTACATTTTGCATACGAAGAAGGCCGGTGGTAATTCCACCGGCTTTTTTTATGATCTTCCATATTAACCAATAATTTAACATATTAATGCATATTGAGGGCGAGGATATGTTGATATGGTTACTGAACGTCTACAACAGTTAGATGATATGACACGGGATGATGTGAAGGCATTAACCCCGCGTGAGCGATTTGACATGTGGCAAGATCTGGCCGTTCATGTGCATGAAGGGCGTATGGGGTGTTTGACGGGATTTTACAAACTGGAACACGTTGATCAGCAACGTCTTAAAAAACTTATATATGGGACCGAGCTAAGCCAGAAGGCAAAAGACTACATAACACAAAAGTTTGATGGAGCGTTTCTGGCGGTTTCTCAGGATTTGTTTGGAGTGCGCGGCGCATCGGATACGCCGGAATCATTACGGAATTTTATTCATTGCCATCGCGATGAATATGACGGGTTTGAGGCAGATTATAAAACAATGATTTATAAACTTGCTGAGAAAGTAGGATATACGGGTGATTTCATTATTGAAGAAAAAACGGACGGTACCTATTGCGCAACCTATTGCGGGACACACATTCAGGCGGATGGCCGTGCCGTTGCAAAATTTACTTTCAATCCGGACGAGATGAAAAATATGCATCGTGAAGATATATTCGGAGTATCCGTGCATGAATTTTTTCATTTCCTAATCGATAATTTTGCGTATGAACGCCAAACATTTTTTGAAGATGCGGAACTGGATGTTCGTGCGGAGTTACATGCAATATGTTATTCGCAATTAAATCTGTATGTTTCAATTAGGGAAGACAAAATGCTCTATGGGGCACAACCGTCAGAGAAGTTGCCTAAATTTATCCAGTTACATGTCGAGGAAACATTTTCCGGATTTACGCCGGTCGAACCGTTTTCTGCCCAAGTCGTGGCGGAACGTGCAAATTATATGTCACGGGACGCCGTTTTGTCAAAATGCTTGGAAATTAAAGCATTGGCGCAAGAGGATTGGGACGAGGCACATCGACAAAGATTAGCATTTGGCGGTGAGCTTTTTAAACACGGAAG
The DNA here is from genome assembly GCA_030427765.1 of Alphaproteobacteria bacterium. Lineage (GTDB taxonomy): Bacteria > Pseudomonadota > Alphaproteobacteria > Micavibrionales > Micavibrionaceae > JAUICS01. The sequence continues at coordinate 456 of JAUICS010000094.1, read as the reverse complement.
TCCCGGGCATTTGATTTTGATCGCAGATGAGTTACAGGGCACGCTGGGTGTTGATCATTTTTATGAAGATGCTGCCATCTTGGGGTTGTTTTACAATCCTTTGCAGTCAGATGCATTCGATAGGTATGAAAAGTCCCAGGAAAAACTGAATAAAAGTATGATGAAAAGTGTTGCTGCCGGTTATGAGAAACGATGGAAGCAGCCTTTTTTCAGATTGCTTGATGCATATCAAATGCAGGAACGTTTTCTTGATGCGATGCGTGGCCACGACTTGGGTGCTCCCGCTGTTCATCGTGATGGCCCGGAATCGAATCCTGTGGATCCCAAATAAAAAAGGCGGCTTATAGGAGCCGCCTTTTTGAATTCATTATTTGAGCCGTGTTAGATCGCGCCAGATTCACAGTCTTCCGAGTTGCTATCTAGCTGGGCATTAGGATCGCCACCGATTGTAATGGA
>JAUICS010000093.1 GCA_030427765.1 Alphaproteobacteria bacterium | reverse complement strand
ATGTTGACAACCCCTTGACCGCCACGGCCGATTGTACGGTACTCACTGGTGGAGGTCCGTTTACCAAACCCTTTGGCCGAAACATTTAGAACCATTTGGTCTTCGTTATCGACATCTCTGCGTTCAATGATGGACATTGAAATAACTTCATCACCTTTGGCCAGTTTTATGCCGCGAACACCGGTTGATGTTCGTCCGGCAAACACACGAATGTCATCGACCTTGAAACGGATGGCCTTACCCTTGCGTGTGGCCAGCATAATATCCTGATCCTCACGGCATGTCTTAACGGACACAAGACGTTCACCTTCATCCAGTTTCATGGCAATCAGGCCGTTTGAACGGATGTTTTTGAAGTCGGAAAGTTTATTCCGGCGCACGCTTCCGTGACTTGTGCAGAATACAATGTCGTACTGCTCAAGCTGCTCCTCATCCTCTTCAGGGAGGCGCATGACAACCGTCACATTTTCATTTTCTTCGAGTGGTAGAAGGTTAATCATGGCCTTACCGCGCGATTGCGGGTTCCCAAGCGGCAATTCGTAGACCTTCTTACGGTGAACAATCCCGCGGGATGTAAAGAACAGGAATGGTGTATGCGTGCTCGATACAAACAATTCGGATACAAAATCCTCATCCTTCATATTCATACCGGAACGTCCTTTACCACCGCGCCGCTGCGCACGGTATGTCGCAAGCGGCACACGTTTGATGTAACCGCCATGCGTAATGGTAACAACCATGTCTTCGCGCTGGATAAGGTCTTCGATATCCTGCTCGAACTCGGCATCAAGAAGTTCGGTTCGACGTGGTGTGGCAAAACGTTCTTTGATGTCCAACAACTCTTCGCGCAGGACTTCGTATAAACGCTCCTTACTGCCGAGAATTTCGAGGTATTCTTTAATTTTATCGGTGATCTCTTTCAGTTCGTCACCAATCTTGTCACGCTCAAGCCCTGTAAGGCGGTGCAGGCGCAAATCAAGAATCGCCTTTGCCTGAATTTCGGACATCTGGTACGTGCCGTCTTCATGCAGCGGGTATTCAGGATCGTCAATCAATTCGATCAGCGGGGCAACGTCCATCGCCGGCCAACGTTTGGCAAGAAGGCCCTGTTTTGCATCTTCTGGGTTCGGGGCGTTCCGGACGATGGCAATAATTTCGTCAATATTGGCCACGGCCACGGCCAGACCGGCCAATACATGGGCACGATCACGTGCTTTGCCGAGTTCGTATATTGTCCGGCGTGTAATAACTTCTTCACGGAATTTCAGGAAGGCTTCCAGAATTTCTTTCAGTAACAATGTTTTCGGGCGGCCGTTGTCCAGCGCCACAATGTTACAACCGAAGGACGTTTGCAGCGGCGTATACTTAAAGAGCTGGTTTAAAACGACATCTTCGTTCGCTTCACGTTTCAGTTCGATAACAACACGCACGCCGTCACGGTCGGATTCATCGCGAATTTCACGAATACCTTCGACAATTTTTTCACGTGCAACTTCGCCAAGGCGCTCAAGCAAGCGGCCTTTGTTAACCTGATACGGAACTTCCTCGACAATAATTGCCTGCGTACGTTCACGTAGTTCTTCAAAACGCGTCTTCGCACGCATAACAACAGAACCGTTTCCGGTGTAGTAGGCGGAACGGATACCGGCTTTACCCAAAATCTGACCACCGGTTGGGAAGTCCGGGCCAGGAATGATTTGCAGAAGTTCCGGATATTCAATATCGGGATTGTCCATAACGGCACAGCACCCATCAATAACCTCACCAAGGTTATGCGGTGGAATATTTGTCGCCATACCAACGGCAATACCGCCGGCACCATTTACCAACAGGTTTGGAACACGCGCCGGTAGAACAACTGGTTCGCTTTGTGTTTCGTCATAGTTCGGGCGGAAATCAACGGTTTCTTTGTCGATATCGTCAAGAAGGGCCTCCGCCGCCTTTTCCATACGGGCCTCGGTATAACGCATCGCCGCGGGCGGGTCACCGTCCATAGAACCAAAGTTACCTTGCCCGTCAATAAGAGGCAGGCGCATTGAGAAATCCTGTGCCATACGCACAAGGGCATCATAAATCGCGCTATCACCATGCGGGTGATATTGCCCCATAACATCCCCGACAATCCGGGCGGATTTTTTGTATGGCTTATCGGAGGTGTATCCACCTTCCTTCATCGCATAAAGGATACGGCGGTGCACCGGCTTAAGACCATCACGAACATCGGGCAATGCACGGCTTACAATCACGCTCATCGCGTAATCAAGGTAGGATTGACGCATTTCGTCTTCTAATGCGATGGTTGGAAATTCCTGTGCTTGTCCGGTAGAATCGGTCATAAATTATTGCTCACAATGCTGCGTTAAAACGTGTTTTGGCGATTTAAGAAAAATCATTCTTATTTCTAGCAAAGTGGCAATGGCGTGACAAGCGATAGATGGCGTTAAACCACCATTAATCCTATGTTTTTGGAATAAAAATGCGTTTGCGGTTTATGATGGCGATGCCGGGTTAGAGTATCTCGTGAAACGATCAATTTGTACAACATGATATTGCATACGTTCGGCAATCTGATCTTTCAATTCTTGCGGCAGTTTTTCTGCCGCTTTTTTAAGTTTTTCGATCTCTTCTTCCGGCATGTTGAACGAAATATTCCCGCCGTATTTATTGAGTTCTTGCCCGACGTAATACTGTAACGCGCGTTCTGTTTTATTACCGTTCAGAACTGTTACTTTACGTCCTTCACATGCACTCATCGTCTGCATAAAGAAATCGGCACTTTGACGCACACCAAATTTTGCAAGTGGTGAGTTATCATCCGGCATCGCGGTCATACTGACGTGAACACGCGCTTCTTCCGTTTTGTTGCCTGCTGCATCTGTAACTTCGGCTTGTGTAATGTGTTGCTGGATCGATACTTCGATGTCTTCTCCCAAATTAGGTGCATCAACAAACTTACGCATCTTGATCTTTACGCCGGTATCAAAACGGCTGGAATATCCCTTTGTGAAGCGTTCGATCGGACCTGATTTGTGGAAGATTCTAAGGTCATCTTCATCATCAATGACAATTTCCTCCTTATGTTCGGCATGAATTCGCCCTTCGGCTGTCTTCTTAACTGTAGCCGCATGATCTTTCTTCTGTGGATGTGGGTTTGCGGCGGCGTTGAATGCGGCGAGTAAGCTGTCGCGTGTATATTTACGTATCTCTTTTAATTCGGAGTTATCTGACTCATCTTCTTTTTTATCAGGGATAGTGTCACTGTCTGCATTGAATCCTGGACCCAGTAAATCTTCATTTGTTTCCGGTGTTGCGGCATCCTCAAACGCGGCTGCGTCTCCAAATTGAAGCTTCGTATCACCACCACGCTGATCATCCGTCTGTTCAGGCTGTCTTCGTTTTCGTCTCGGGGGATCTTCCGGATCTAAAGGGGCGGCATCAGCCACTCTGCGTGTACCAACAGGTTCACTATCATCGCCGGGTTGAACATCACTGTCACCGCGTTTTGCTCTAAGTAATCTTCTTGCAGCACCTGGGCGTAGCATTAATCACACTTCTCTACTTTAAAAATTATTCTTAAAAATAGCACAGCATATATGCAAAATCAAGTTTTTTGCGCTTTTTGGGTGAATTTTTCTACTTTAAAGTGATAAAGCGAACGGCGAAGCTTACTGTTTTAACTTTTCCGAACCCGGGCTTTTGCGAATTTTCATCAGGGCTGCATCGAGAAGTTCGGATACTTGCGGATGAAGACGTTCTTTATATTCCTGCATTTTTGCCATACCGGACTGGATATCCTCATCCTCATAAAAACGAATGAGGGCGCGAAGTTCATCTTCCGAAAACGTTTCGGCAAGGGATGATACCGCCGCCGTTTTTACGGCGTTTTTGTCAATGGAACGTTCCATTGCAACAATGAACGCAAACCGGCGGTGTTCTGGGAATTGCTTTGCCGTATTGCGAATGAAAACATTTAATTCTTCCCATGCCGGGCGCAGGGATTCAAGCTTGTTGGCCAGTTTCAATTTCTCGGGTGGAATATCTTTTAACGGGTCTTCTTTAACGCCTTCAACTTTGTCTTCAACATCATCTGCGGTTACTTCGGACGAAGCCGGGTCTGTGTCAATGACAGTTTCCTCCGCAACGGAACGTGTATTGGTCGTCGCAAGTGCGATGAACAAGATAAAAAACGTGAGGAAGAAATGAAGTGGTTTTGTCATTATTATATGCATGTCCTTAAAATGGGATCTCGTCGTCCATGTCACTTGCCGGTGGTGGTTGGAACCCGCCGCCGCCTTGGCCGCCCGCTGCCGCCGCTTGTTGCTGCATAGGCTGGGAATCGGCATATCCGCCGGGCGGTGAGCCTGCAAATCCGTCATTGGCGCCGCTGCGGCTATCCAGCATGGTGAGTTCACCGCGGTAAGGACGTAATACGATTTCTGTTGAGTATTTCTCAACGCCGGACTGATCCGTCCACTTGCGTGTTTCAAGTTGCCCTTCAAGATATACTTTTGATCCTTTCTTGAGGTAATTTTCGGCAACATTGATCAATCCCTGATTGAATACCACAACGCGGTGCCATTCGGTTTTTTCACGTTGTTCACCGGTGCTTTTATCTTTCCAGCGTTCGGATGTGGCAATGGCCAGATTGGCAACTCGGTCGCCGGATTGCATGGCGCGTATTTCGGGGTCACGGCCCAAATTTCCAATAAGAATTACTTTATTTACGCTACCAGCCATAGTTAGTCCTTTTCAAATTTCGTTCGTATGATGAGTACTACAAAGAAAATACGTTGTGAGGTGAAATATCAAGGGCTTTTTTGCGAAAATCGAGGGTTTTCAACGTTTCAAAAGGATTTTTTGTTTTTAAAGAATGTTTTAACCAAATTGCAACCCTTTGCGGATAAGATTGGATTGTCTGTTAAAAAAACAATTTTGCAATTTTTATTAGGAGATGAATATGCTGGGTTTGAGAGCAATGCAGGCCGATCTGGAAAAGCAAAAGCGCAAAAGCCGGAACGTGAAGATTTTCTTCTTTGTATGTGCCGTTGGAATAGGCGTTTTTATGTTATTTGCAAAAGATCCCGAATTGAAAGATAAACTCATCGATAAAACTGTTGGTTCGCAGATTGCAGCCAAGGATACAGGCTTTGTTACCAAGGACGCAAACAGCACATATGCACGTGCCGAAAAAGTTACGGATATTGGCACGCTTGAAAGCTTGGCCGCGGCCGAAGCCCAAAAAATGCTTTCCTCCGGTGACACACGAACATTCGAAAAAGAAATGAAAAATAACCAACTATTTAAGGATATTACATCCGGCGAGGTTACGGAAGAAAACCTGAAATAATTATTCCCTGTAAAATCATCAGGACTATTGTTTTTCTGCTGCCAAAATGCATATAAAGAGGCATGCAGAAAAATATTTCGGTGCGCGGTGCGCGTGAACATAACCTGAAAAATATAAACGTTGATATTCCGCGGGATAGTCTTGTGGTTATTACGGGTTTGTCCGGTTCGGGAAAATCATCACTCGCCTTTGATACGGTATATGCGGAGGGGCAACGCCGATACGTAGAAAGTCTGTCCGCCTATGCCCGCCAGTTTTTGGAATTAATGCAAAAACCGGATGTTGATTCGATTGAAGGATTATCGCCTGCCATTTCGATTGAACAAAAAACCACATCCAAAAATCCGCGCTCAACGGTTGGAACTGTTACGGAGATATATGATTACATGCGTCTTTTGTGGGCGCGTATCGGTATTCCGTATTCACCGGCCACCGGTAAACCGATTACCAGCCAGACGATTACCCAGATGGTGGACCGTATACGTGAGTACGGTGACGGAACGCGCCTGTATATCCTTGCGCCGATTGTCCGCGGCAGGAAAGGCGAGTACCGCAAGGAATTTAAGGAGCTTCAGGCAAAGGGGTTTCAGCGTGTAAAGGTCGATGGGACCCTTTATGAAATTACCGAGGTTCCGGAGCTCGATAAAAAAATCAAACATGATATCGAGGTTGTGGTCGACCGTCTGGTTATCCGTGATGATATTGGCAACCGTT
>JAUICS010000092.1 GCA_030427765.1 Alphaproteobacteria bacterium | reverse complement strand
ATTCAACACCGAAATGCGGCGCGTTATTTCCGTATTGCATTTCCGCGCCGGTGTTCATGTCAATGAAACTACCGCCCAAGGCCTTCAGAATTGCGTGCGGGGCGGCGACATCCCATTCGGATAATTGGGCGCCCTGCAAATACATATCGGCATCACCGTCAACAATCATCATCGCCTTTGACCCATGGCCGTCACTGACAATCGCAGATGGTTCAACGCCCTTCTTAGCCTTCAGGTTATCAAGGAACGCGGTTGTGACAGGTGATATCATGCTGCGGTTGCTGGATGCCAGAATAAAATCCTGCGGTGGCTGGCTTTGATCAAATGCATCCGGTTCAAACACATCTCCGGTCACCGTATTTTTTACGCGGACGGTTGATGACCCGTCATCATAATTTATGCCCGTATACATGATGTCCGTAACCGGCGTATTGATAACGCCCACAACCGGCGTTGTGGTTCCATCGAGATTGCGTTTTACAAGTGCGATGTTAATGGCAAATTTCTTGCCGTTTGCGTAGTGTTTTGTGCCGTCCAACGGGTCCACGAGAAAAAAGTATTCGGTTTCGTTAAGGTTCGGGATTTCGGATTCTTTAAATTCCTCCGACACGATCGGGATATTCGGAAATTGTTTTGATAGGCCATCAATAATAATGTCCTGCGCCATACCATCAGCAATTGTAAGGACAGTATCATTTTCCTTCATGGAAATGCCAAGTGCCTCCGGCCCCTGATCACGCAATGCCAGAATTTCTTTTGCCGCAACGATAGTCAGGCGCTCAGCCTCCGCCGCGATGTCATCCAGATTTATCTGGTCATTCGCACGTTTATGCGTCATTCCAAGCAACCGCCGTATTCCTAAATTAAAAATCATACCAACTCCTTAAAAATCTGTACTATGCCTATCAGATTTTATGAAAAATTACCAATGTTTATTGCGGGATATCGACGGTTATTGCGGCAGTTTATTCATGAATGCGGAGTGATTGTCCTCAAGCAGCAGATCACTATAAGACCCGATGACAGATAAGACATCAACCAGCCACGTCTCGTCCTCCTTCGCAAAATTATGCAGGACGTAACCGCTAACCAGATTTTTTGCACCGGGATGACCAATGCCCATACGAACACGCCAAAAATCGTCCGATCCCATATGGGCCTTAATAGATTTCAAACCATTATGACCGGCAAGGCCGCCGCCCTTTTTGATCTTTAGCTTTCCGGGCGGTAAATCAAGTTCATCATGAAAGACGAAAATTTTATCTATAGGCAGTTTATAAAACTTGGCCGCCGCACCAACAGACTGACCAGAATTATTCATATATGTTTCGGGTTTTAACAGGCCGATTTTTACGCCGCCGATATTGCCCTCGGTATACTGGCCCTGATACTTCTTTTTAAATGCGGGAAGGTTGTTGTTTTCGGCAATGGCATCAACCGCCATAAATCCAATGTTGTGCCTGTGCATGGCGTACTGTGCGCCGGGATTTCCAAGACCGACAAAAAGCCACATGATAGGGTCTTGCTCTTGATTATCGTCAGATGGATTATCTGCCCAAGACGGTTTTAACCAATTTAAAAAGGATAATACCATCAGCAGGCAGATAACCAGATTTCTTATTATTCGGATGCTTTTTCGCTTTCGGCAGATGCGTCGCCTTCTCCGGCTTCGCCCTCTTCACCGACAACTTCAACATCCATATCCTCTTCCGGTGCATCTGTTTCTTCCTCAACAATTGCACGTGCCTTCATAATCGATGCGATTGTGAAATCACGGTCCGTGATTGTCGGGGTAGTGCCTTCCGGCAGAGTCACATTACTGATTTTGATTGTGTCTTCGACTTCGCAATTCTCAATGTCGATTTCAATGAAATCAGGAATGGATGTCGCAGGACAGTTCAATTCAATTTCGTAACGCACAACGCTAAGTGTACCAACACCCGGGCGTAGAGCCTTACATTTTTCTTCGTTGATGAAGTGCACAGGCACCTTAACATCAATACGTGTTTTTGGTGACACGCGAAGGAAATCAATGTGAATCAATTGATCCGCGATTGGGTTAACCTGCACATCACGTGCAAGAACAAGATGTTTATCGCCGTCTAAATCCAGCTCGGTAAGGTTGTTGAAGAAAACACCTTTATAGTATTCCGTTGATGCCTGACGTGCCTCAACAGTAATCAATACCGGTTCTTTGTTATCTCCATAAATGACAGCGGGCACGCGCTTTTCACGACGTATTGCCCGGGCTGCCCCCTTACCTGCCCGATCTCTCTTGGCGGCAGACATTTGGATATTTTTTGCCATTGTCTTATACCTTTTCGTTAAATTTGAGATTAAATGTCATGCAGCCTCCAGGGGTGCTGCCACAACAAGCATGCACATTAACAACATTTACCAAAAAAATGCAAGCTCTTAATTGTTCTGTACAACGCACGATATTTGCGTTCGCGACTGCACTGTAACGCTCACGATGGTGAATGGGGAAAGTTCTAGACAAACAGCTCGGAAATGGACTTCTCTTCACTGATCCGGTCAATCGCTTCACCCATCAACGGTGCGATGGATAGCTGCTTTACCTTATCTGCGGAACGAATGGCCTCGGTAGCCTCGATACTATCACTGATGACAAGTGTTTTTAACGGTGATGCCGTCACGCGTGCAATCGCACCACCAGAAAGAACGCCATGCACAACATAGGCATGCACTTCATCAGCACCCTTATCCAGAAGGGCGACGGCGGCGTTACATAGCGTACCGGCAGAATCGGCAATATCATCAATGATAATACATGTCTTACCCTTCACATCCCCGATAACATTCATAACCTCGGATACACCCGCCTGCTCACGGCGTTTATCAATAATCGCAAGATCCGCATCAATGCGTTTGGCAAAATTCCGTGCACGAACCACACCGCCAACGTCCGGCGACACAACAACAATATCCTTACCGGACAGGTTTTTCTGAATGTGCGGTACAAATACCGGCGTGATAAAAAGGTTATCAAGCGGAATATCGAAGAAACCCTGAATTTGACCAGCATGCAGTTCCATTGTCAGAACGCGCCCTGCGCCGGCCTCGGTAATAATGTTGGCAACCAATTTTGCAGAAATTGGTGTACGGGAACCGGTTTTCCGGTCCTGACGCGCATACCCGAAATACGGAATAACCGCCGTGATACGCCGGGCCGAGCTACGGCGCAGACTGTCCAGAACGATCAGCAGTTCCATGAGATTATCATTCGCCGGATAGGATGTCGGCTGAATAACAAAAACGTCTTCACCCCGAACGTTTTCCATGATTTCAGAGAATACCTCCATATCGGCGAAACGCTTAATAACGGCTTCTGTTAGGGGAACATTCAGTTCTTTTGCAATTGCTTCTGAAAGGGGTCTATTTGCCGTGCCGGATATGAGTTTCATTGTTCCATCAACTTATGAATAATTATGCATGTGACAATAAAAGGGCTGGTATAAAAATCAAGCCATAAAATCGCACAAACGAACGTAACCCAATAGTCATATCGCGTTCATTTTACAATCATAATCGCCGAAATCTGCCGCCCGTAATCGCTTTCTTCGCGATGTGTCGAACGCCTGTAGCTAAAGAATAAATCCTCATCATCATATGTATTGTGGCCCGTCAGGATGACATTCGTTATACCTGCACCGCCAAGGCGCATGGCGGCATACCCCGGCAAATCAAAATACAGATCATTATACTGGCGCAGTTTGAAGAAATGATCATTCGCCGCATCATCGAACAAAAACCGTTCATAAAAATCACGGCCAACCTGATATGTTTTTTGCTGGATCGCCGGACCGATTGTCGCCGAAATAGATGATAAAACGGCCCCGTTATCCACCATACACTGAACCGTGTTTTCAAGGATGCCGCCAAATGCGCCTTCCCATCCGGCATGCGCCGCCGCCACAACCGGTTTTTTATCCGCCGTGCGTCCGGCCATTAACACCGGCGCACAATCCGCCGTTAAAATGCCGATGGCAATATGCGGCGTTTTGGTAACTAACGCATCGGCGTCAAAACGTTTTTCATCGCTATCATCCAGTGTCACGAATTGGCAAACATCACTATGTGTCTGGACGGGTATATGAAGTGTGCCTGTGGCAAACGATTTTTTTACCAGAGATATATTTTCTTTGACCGCCGCCGGATCGTCCTTACTGCCCAATCCGCAATTCAAACCTTCATACATATCCTCACTCACACCGCCTTCACGTGTGAAAAATCCGTGTTCAATATCACTTCCATGTTTTTTCTGAAAATCACGAATTTGTATCGGTTTTAATGGATAGGTAATACTCATATTAAAATATCTCTTATATGCCCTACTGGTATGTCCTACCGGTCAAAGCCAACGGGTTTAATACTTGTGTTATGCATAACGGCAATGACCTTGAAAAGGTCACCCATCTTATCCGGTGCGATCAACAATCTTAAAACCGTTTCAATGTCATGCTGTTGTGAATCATTCGCATTTCGGCACAGTATAGCAGCACGCTGCTCTATTCCAAGATATTTTAGAAAATCACCCTGAGTGACCGGACCGTGCACCATTGCGCCTTCCCCCTCCAAATGATGTTTTATGCAGTGAAAATCAATTTGGGATGTGAGATCAACATTGCCGACATCATCAAACACATCAACTCGCGTGTGGTTTTGCACCGCTTGAAACGTGTCACCGGTACCCGGTTTGTCGTATCCGTAATCGAATGTCAGAAATATACCGTCCTGACGCTTCAAACGTTCCGAAACTGTGCTAAGCCATCCTGTCTGCGGGTCGGACACCTCAAGAATATCGCCGTCATTGAACGTCATATTATCCATGTATTTAATCTGTGGTGGATTGGCTTCGGTCGGCCGCAATCCCCACTGAAATGAATCGTCACCATTGAATGATACGACGCGTTCTTGCCAGTGCCCTGCGTTATACTGGTACTGACGTATCGGAAGGGCATCCAGGAATTCATTTGCCACGCATAATAGCGGCATATCATCGGGCAGCGAGGTTATATCGTCATGATGTTGCGGTTTATATGGCTTTAATTTCTTGGCCTGCAAATCACGTAACACCGCATTGATTTCAACAAAATGTATTTGCATGGCATCGTGAAATTCTTTCACCGCTTTCGTGGCGCGAACTATATCATGCATCAGTAAACCACGGCCCGGACCGAATTCGACCAGCGCAAATGGTTTCGGGCATCCCATCTGCATCCACACATCGCACACCCACGCCCCGATCATTTCGCCAAACATCTGTGAAAGTTCAGGTGATGTAATAAAGTCACCCTGCCGGCGGTTCTGCCGATCATTGATGTTAAGGATGGTTTTAATCTGGTCCGGAATACTTGGTGCGGTTGCGCAGTATTCACCGCCCTGAAATGGATTTACCTTACAATAATATCCGTGCTGCGGATGACTTAGGGCATAGGTCATAAACGTCCCGACATCCATGGGTCCGTTCTCGCTGATTTCATTTATGATGATTTGCTCAAGCGGATTTGGCATTCGCCGCATGCCTTGCATATATGATCGTGCCTATACCGACAATCGCCATTGGTATGCACAGCAACTGGCCCATCGTCATCCCGCCCATCAGGAAACCAATATGGGCATCCGGCTCACGGTATATTTCCGCAAAGGACCGCGCGGCACTATATAAAACAAGGAATATACCCGCAATCATACCGGGCGTCTGCCGCAAGGATGTAAACCGCGCCAATGCAAATAAAACCAGGAATATAAGGAGCCCTTCCAGCGCCGCCTCATAAAGCTGGCTCGGGTGACGCGGAACAACACCGGCATAAGGGAAGATAATGCCCCATGATAAATCCGGCGCATGACGGCCAATAAGTTCGCCATTGATAAAATTCGCAATCCGTCCAAAAAACAAGCCTATTGGCGCAGCACAGGCAACAACATCGGCCATCTGCAAAAATTTGAATTCATTTAAACGGCTAAACGCATACATGGAAACGGCGGCACCAATCAAACCGCCATGGAAGGCCATTCCGCCCTGCCATACTTTCAGAATGTTTACAGGATTCGAAAAA
>JAUICS010000091.1 GCA_030427765.1 Alphaproteobacteria bacterium | reverse complement strand
GTCGCCTCAATAAACGCAAGCCCCGTTTCAGAAAGTTTCTTAATCAATTCCACTTTTACATCGGTCGGAACGTCCTGCTTCTCATTCTGCAGACCATCGCGCGGACCGACTTCGTATATTTTTACATCTGCAGGAAGTGTCATGCGCTTGCCTGTTTTTGTTCGTCTTCTTCGACATCGACAAGGATAGTCCCCTCACTCACAAGGTCCTTTTCCGCAACTGGCAGGGCGGTTACTTTCCCATTACATTTTGAACGAATAGTCATTTCGACTTTCATACTTTCGATGATCAGTAGCGGCTGATCCTTCGTCACATTATCGCCGCTCTGAACCATAACGCGAACGACCAGCCCCGGCATCGGCGCAGTAATCGGCCCACCCGTTTGATCGGCATCATCCCCCGCATCACCGGAACGCAAATGGACATGACACACACGGCCAGAACAAAAGATAGAAACGGTATCTTTATGGCGAATGATTTTTGCAGACACTTTTTGTCCGTTCACATCTGCGACCACAACACCGTCATCAAAAGAAACAAGTGTCGCACTTATACCTGTACCGGCATTATCAAACGTCACCGTTTTTGCATGACACGTGGCCGTAAAATGGAACGATGCCCCGCCCGCGTGTCCGGCAATTTGTCGTCGCGCCGCCATTCCAAAACGCCAGTTATCGGACGATGCCCAAGGGTCGGATTTCCCATCTTTTTCGGTATCCAGTCCCAAACATAAATACAGTGCCAAGCATCCGAATTCCGCATCGGAACCTGTGCCATAATGTTCTGGCATAAGCTGCGTTTTCTCGGCTTCGATAAAACCGGTATCAACATCACCGCTTAAAAAACGCGAATGATCAAAAATGTTGGATAAAAATTCCTGATTGGTATTCAAACCGCATAAATATGTTTGCGCGAGTAACTTAGACATATGACGCGCGGCATCATCGCGGGTTTCACCATAGGCAATTAACTTCGCAATCATCGGATCATAAAATGCACTGACCTGATCACCTGCCTCAACCCCGCTATCCACCCGCATATTGCCGGTTTTATTATCTACGTTAAAAACGGTTATGCGTCCGGTTTGTGGCAAGAAATTCTGCGCCGGGTCCTCCGCATACAAACGAACCTCGAACGCATGACCGTTTACATGCAGTTCATTTTGATTCAGTGGCAATGTTTCACCCGCCGCAACACGCAATTGCCATTCGACCAAATCCTGTCCCGTAATCATTTCCGTGACCGGATGCTCTACCTGCAGACGCGTATTCATTTCCATGAAATAAAACGGTGCGTTTTGAATACCGCCGCTGACATCCACGATAAATTCAATCGTTCCCGCACCATAATAATCAATCGCCTTCGCCGCTTTCACCGCCGCATCCCCCATTGCCGATCGCATATCTTCGGACAGTCCCGGCGCGGGGGCTTCTTCCACCACCTTTTGATGACGGCGCTGCAAGGAACAATCGCGTTCAAACAAGTGCACGACATTGCCCTTCGTATCGCCAAACACCTGCACCTCAATATGGCGCGGCTTCGTAATGTATTTTTCAAGCAACACATGATCATTACCGAATGACGCTTTCCCCTCACGCTGCGCATTACCAAGCGCGGCCTCAAAATCCTCTGACCGCTCCACAAGACGCATACCTTTTCCACCGCCGCCGGCCACCGCCTTAATCAGAAGCGGATATCCGATTTTATCGGCCTGTTCCTGCAAAAATTTTACGTCCTGATTATCGCCCTGGTATCCGGGCACGATCGGCACAACGGCTTCATCCATAATCGCTTTAGCCTTATCCTTAAGCCCCATTGCCAGAATAGATTTTTCAGACGGCCCTATAAAAACAATCCCTGCCTTCGCACACGATTTTGCAAACGCGGCGTTTTCAGAAAGAAAACCATAGCCGGGGTGAATAGCCTGCGCCCCCGTTTGTTTCGCGGCCTTAATAATCGTATCGGCCTTCAGATAACTTTCCGCGGATGGTGACGGGCCGATATGTACGGCCTCATCCGCCAACCTTACATGCATGGCATTGGCATCTATGTCAGAGTATACGGCCACGCATTTTATGCCCAAACGGCGGCACGTGCGTATGATGCGGCAGGCAATTTCTCCGCGATTGGCAATCAGTATCTTATCAAATAACGGTCCTGTCATTACCCCGTCTTTTCCAAAAAATTTTTCAGGCGGATTTGCGCCTCTTCCTTCACACGAATTTTTGCAATTCTGTCTGCCGTATCATCCATCACATCCGCAGAAATTCCCCTACCATCGAGATCGAGACACAAACGTTTTGCTTCCCGCATCGCATGGGTTCCGTTCGCCGCAATTTCACCCAGAAGTTTTTGCAAAATCGCGTCCATATCGGCCTGATCGTCGGCAAGTTCATGCACAAGCCCCATATCGTATCCGCGCTGCGCCGAAAAACGCTCCCCCGTTACAAACAAGCGCCGCGCCTGACGCGCCCCGATCGCCGCAATCACATACGGCCCTATTGTTGCGGGAATAAGACCCAGTTTCACTTCGGATAACGCCAGTTTTGTAGTCTTATCAGCAATCACGATATCGCAGCATGACATAAGGCCCACGCCGCCACCCATCGCCGCGCCATGCACACATGCGATTGTGACTTGTGGTAATGTGTTGAGTTCATTGAGCATTCTGGCAAGGGCAAGGGCATCGTTTTTATTTTCAGCCTCCGTATACTCAACAGATTTGCGCATCCAGTTAAAATCACCGCCTGCGGAAAAGCTTTTGCCATTCCCCCTTAGTATAACAACAGTGATGTCGTCACGTGTTCGCAGGTCATCAAAAATGGATGACAGGCTTACAATAACCTCATCATTAAACGCGTTATGAATTTCAGGACGGTTCAGCGTCACCGTTGCAACAGAATCCTGAATATCTAAAAGTACAAAATTACTCATTATCATTACATCCTGAATACGCCGTATTTTGTGTCTTCTTTTGGTGCATTCATGCTGGCCGATAACGCCAGCCCCAAAATGCGCCGCGTATCCGCAGGGTCGATCACTCCATCATCCCATAAACGGGCGGAGGCATAATACGGATGCCCCTCACGCTCATACTGTTCAAGTATCGGCTTTTTAATCGATGCAATGTCCTTGTCGCTTAATTGTTTTTTATCACGTTCGGCCTTCATCTGCGCAACGGTTGCCATGACGCCCGCCGCCTGCTCACCGCCCATGACGGAGATACGGGCATTTGGCCACATCCACAGAAAACGCGGGTCAAACGCGCGGCCGCACATGCCGTAATTCCCTGCACCAAAAGACCCGCCAATAATCACGGTCATTTTCGGCACCTTGGCACAGGACACGGCCGTCACCATTTTTGCACCATCCTTGGCAATACCGCCGCTTTCATATTTCTGCCCAACCATAAAACCCGTTACGTTCTGTAGAAAGATCAACGGAATACCGCGCTGATTACACAGTTCGATAAAATGCGTGCCCTTTAATGCGCTTTCGGAAAACAACACACCGTTATTGGCAATAATGCCAACGCGCATACCGTAAATATGGGCAAATCCGGTTACAAGTGTTGTGCCGTAACGTTTTTTAAATTCATCAAATTCGCTACCGTCCACAATATGCGCAATAATGTCCCTTACATCGAACGGCGTTTTTAAATCAGATGGAATAACGCCGTAAATGTCTTTCGGATTGTAAAGCGGTTCCTCCGGTTTCTGGAATGGAACAACGGATTGTTTTGTGCGGTTCAGATTAGCCACGCATTTTCGTGCAATCTCCAGCGCATGTGTGTCATTATCCGCCAGATGATCCGCAACACCGGATACACGGGTATGCACATCACCGCCACCAAGGTCCTCCGCCGTTACTTCCTCCCCCGTTGCCGCCTTCACAAGCGGCGGCCCCGCCAAAAAAATTGTGCCTTGTTCTTTTACGATAATACTCTCGTCACTCATCGCCGGAACATACGCGCCGCCGGCCGTGCACGACCCCATCACAACGGCAATCTGGGCAATACCCTTCGCGCTCATATTCGCCTGATTAAAAAAGATACGGCCGAAATGATCACGGTCAGGAAAGACTTCATCCTGATTAGGTAGATTGGCACCGCCACTATCCACCAGATAGATACACGGCAGATTGTTTTCTTCGGCAATTTCCTGTGCCCGCAAATGCTTCTTTACCGTTAGGGGGTAATACGTTCCGCCCTTCACCGTCGCATCATTACAAACAATCACACATTCCTGACCGGCCACACGGCCAATACCGGTGATAATTCCGGCGGCGGGAACAACATCATCATAAACGTCATGCGCTGCAAGTTGTGAGAATTCCAAAAAGGGTGATCCGGGATCCAGCAGCGCGTCAATCCGCTCACGGGGAAGGAGTTTACCACGATCAGTATGGCGGGTTCGCGCCTTCTCACCACCGCCCTGCTCAATCAACGCAATTTTATCTTTTAGATCGGCAACCAATGCATCCATCGCATCCTTATTCGCCTTGAATGACGGACTTCCTAATTCGACACTTGGTTGCAACTGCATACGACGCACCTTAACTGTTAAATTTTCCCTGCAATATTATGGTCTGCAATATAGTGATTTGGCAATCGACTATGCCGCATCTTTTTGGCTTGCCCCGAATGCATGACGGAATGCCTGATCCAGATCGGCAATTAGATCATCCGGATGCTCCAGACCAATGGAGAGCCTTACCAGTCCATCGGTCACCCCCACTGCGGCGCGGGCATCATCAGGCACACCGGAATGTGTCGTGCTGGCAGGATGACAAATCAGGCTTTCTGAGCCGCCAAGTGATACGGCGGATTTAAACAATTGCAGAGCATTAATAAACTTGAACACATCTGTTTTCGGTGCATCGACAACGAATGAGAACGTAGAACCAGGCCCAGTGCACTGGCGTTTATAAACGTCCTGATAATTTCCATGTGTTTTATATTCAGGGTGATGAAGCTTTGCCTTAATATACGGATTTTCATCAATCCATGCGGCCACTTTCCGACCGCTATCCGCCGCACGCTCCATGCGGATCGTTACGGTTTCGAGGGAACGGGAAATCATCCAGCTTGTATGCGGATCAAGGTTAAAGCCCATTGCGCCACGCAAGCTACGAATTGGCCCTAAACTATCGTAACTTCCGCACACCGCGCCGGCGACAAGGTCACTATGCCCGCCCAAATATTTCGTAACCGAGTATACGGAAAGGTCGATCCCCTGCGGCACAGCCCTCTGGAATTGAGGTCCAAGCATTGTGTTATCACATGCCGTCACCGGACGATGGCCAGTTTCCTTTTCAATTGTATCAACGGCGTCCAGTAACGCCTCAAAATCAACCATGGCATTTGTCGGGTTTGCAGGTGTTTCAATAAACACCAATTTCAGCGGACCATCTTTTGCCGCTGCACGCATGGCCTCAAGCATACCATCGCCATCCAGACCATCCGTAAAGCAATGCGTTTTGACACCGAATTCCGGCATCATTTTACGGATCAGAACCTCGGTCCCGCCATAAAGTGGGGAGCTGTAAACAATATTATCGCCCGGACGAAGCAAGGACAGCAATACCGTTGATATCGCCCCCATACCGCTGGCAAACGCAACGCAGCTTTCGGCCCCTTCCAAGACGGCAATACGGTCCTCGACAATTTCAACATTCGGGTGATTGAACCGGGAGTAGATAAGACCGCCGAGATCATCCGTCGATGCCCGCGGCTTGCGCCCCGATGTCACATGGAAAAATTCTTCGCCATCCTCGGCAGAGTCAAATACGAATGTGGATGTCAGAAATACGGGCGGCTTCACAGACCCTTCGGAAAATTTCGGGTTATACCCGTATGACATCATCATACTTTCCGGTTTAAGCGGATGATTATTAATCGTTGTCTTTTTGTAAGATGTCATTTTCTTAGTTTTATCATCGTCCATTCGTATTACTCCCATAATATTCTGGGAAGGAGTTTACGATGTGAGAGATGTGAAATCAAAAGAGATTATTGTCGCAGTGCATTAAATCGGAATTGTTTCAAAGAAACACACAAAAACATTACCAAAAATTTGCAAATACACAAATTAATATATATTTATTTCATAGAGACATTATTGAAATTAAGTCCTATACAATTAAGGAAGGGCAATCGACCTTCCTTAATTCTAAATTCTCAG
>JAUICS010000090.1 GCA_030427765.1 Alphaproteobacteria bacterium | reverse complement strand
ATGGTGGAAACGGGCACAAGTTCGTATTACACATCGATTGGCCAAGCAACAGATGAGCCCGTTCTAAAAATCATATGCAAAAACATCGCTGGTGATGAGTTCCGCCATTACAAGACATTTTACGATATTTTACACCAGAACCTTCAGAATGAGGGCTTGTCGAAATTCAAACGCCTGCGTATTGCCCTTGGCCGTATTGCGGAGACTGAGGATGATGAATTATCCTACGCCTATTTTGCCGCCAATGCCCCATCAGATGCCGTATACAACCGCAAGGCATACAATACGGCCTACGTTAAACGCGCCAGCAAATATTATCAGCATGAGGCATTAAACCGCGCCGTATCCATGATTTTCAAAGCGGCAGGATATAAACCGCACACATTGCCATATAATTTGGCAACGAAGCTTGCATGGTGGAAAATGCAAAATCAGGCGAAGCAGAGAGACAAAATCGCCGCTTAATGATTATTCGTGACAGCCGCAACCACACTGCGATGTGCATGCACATTTTTCTTTTGTGCATTTACATGTTGAACATGAACAGCTTTCACAAGAACATACAGAATTCATAACAATTCCTCTCAGTTTAATTCCCTACGATTATATCATAGATACAGCCAAATACCTAATTATCATGCCTAATGCTCGTGGTTGATGCGGCCAGCCTGCGCCCACCAGTTCGGGCTATAATTCTTTATCCGTTCAGCCGCATGTTTTGCGGCCGATTCTGATTTAAACAAACCGTAACATGTCGCACCGGAGCCCGACATACCACAGTGTAAAATATCCTGCTGGCTTTCCAGTACATCCATCACCTGCGGAATATCCGGCACGATCTTAACGGCATTATCGTACAAGTCATTTACCTTGCCCTTTAAGAACCGTATCAAATCGTCACGTTCCACTAACAAGCTTGGAACCTGGCAAGGGTTACGTTTCGGACCGGAATAATTATAGAACACATCCCATGTCGAACATTTCTTATTCGGGTTTACAAGCAATATAGGAACAGATGGAAGATTATAAAGCGGTTTAACAATATCGCCGATACCCTGAACCTGCGCCGCCTGCGATTTAAAACACACCGGCACATCGGCACCAAGCTCCAGCATCAAATCATGCAATATATCATCCGAAGATGATATGTCCCACCATTGACACAAGCCACGAATACAGGCGGCCGCATCGGCCGAACCGCCGCCTATTCCGGCCGCAATCGGCAAGTTTTTTTCGAGTGTAATAGAAAAATCAATGGATTGATTTAGTGCACGTGCCAATTTATAAACGGCCCGCACAACCAGATTTAACGATTGTGAACTTGAATCAAGGTCCTTACCTTTCAAGCCCTTTGCAAATGGCCCCGTCACCTTGAATGCAAAA
Source organism: Alphaproteobacteria bacterium (assembly GCA_030427765.1). Lineage (GTDB taxonomy): Bacteria > Pseudomonadota > Alphaproteobacteria > Micavibrionales > Micavibrionaceae > JAUICS01. The sequence goes on along the minus strand of JAUICS010000090.1, from coordinate 4,801 downwards.
CGGTCGGCGGCCTCAAATGTCAATTTATCGCCAAAATCGGTGAATACGATTAATGAATCAAGAAGATGTTTGTTATCGTCCCGCTTCCCGCATACATGTAAAAACATGTTTACCTTTGCGGGTGCATGTATCGTTAAATTCTGCAGAGTAGGCATGGTTAGCAACGTAAGAAGGCAGTCTGTTTGAAGAAGTTATTCAGGGGTATACCCGTCTTCATTAGACATTGTATTAAATGCCTCTTTCAAGTTTTTATTTTTCAGACCGACACGTAATTTTTCCTCGACCCGGTCAACCAGATCGTCTTCTGCGTCCTCGAAATTCAGGACACGGCTCCACTGGAAACGTGCCTCGATCTTACGTCCCACCTTCCAATAAACATCACCAAGGTGATCATTGATGACAGGATCGTACGGCATAATTTCAACGGCTTTTTCAAGATAAGGAAGCGATTCTTCATATTGCCCGGTCTGGAATAAAACCCAACCAAGCGAGTCAACGATGTATCCGTCGTCGGGACGCAAATCCACCGCCTTACGGATCATATCGAGCGCCTGATCAAGATTTGTCCCCTTGTCGGCCCAGCTGTATCCAAGATAATTCAAAATATATGGATGATTTGGACGAAATTCCAGCGCCTTTACCAAATCGGCTTCGGCCTTTTGCCAGTTACCAAGACGTTCCAGCGCCATACCGCGCACATAATACAGATGCCATGTTGATGGGTCATCCTTGTTTTCAACCTGATTAAATGCCTTATTATATGCATTCACCGCATCATCGAAGTTTTGCTTACGTCTATAAATATCACCAATTTGTATACGCGATTCAAGGTCGTTAAAGTCAGTGGCAAGCCCTTCCAATATGCGTATGGCGGCCTCATGTTTATCCGCCTGCTCCAGAATGTCGGCGGCGCGTCTACGGGCCGGTAAATAACGGTCATCATTTGCCGGGATCGCCGAAAATTGCTCAATTGCCTCATCATACTGGCCGTTTTGCGCGGTAATTTGACCAAGCAAGAAACGTGATTCATTGTATTTCGGGTTCAGGAATAATGACAATGCCGTGAATAAACGTGCACTGTTCCCTGCATTTTTTTGATATAGCAATGCCGCGATATCGTACATGGAACGCGCAACACCGTCGGAAATTGAATGCTGCAACGTTGTTATCAATAATTTTTCAGGGATAGACTGCTGGTTATCAATCAACATTGCCTTATTCGCAATGCGACCATTTGCAATATTTCCTAACGTCAGCGCCTTCTTATAAACAAACAATGCCTGGTTATAATTTTCACGTAGATAGAATAAATCACCAATCCGTTCAAGGTCGTCGGCGATAATTGTCTGGTTATCTATAGACGCCTTCAAAATCCGGCCCATGGCCTCAACATCATCCAGGACAGACGCGATGTTCAATGCATCGTATGTGTATAGCGGGTTTGCTGATAATGCCTCGATATCCATATCGCCGCGGCCGGCATCAATCCAACCCATAATAATCGGCTTCACAAGTTCGACTTTTTTGTCGGCAACAATTGCATTTAATTCCGTATCCGCCGCATCATAATCACCTGACTTAATCGCATCAATCGTCAGGATAAGACGTGATACCGCCTGATATTCAGGGTCATTTTTAAGTTCTTCGGCAATATCCAATGCCTGATCGGCCTTTTCGGAACCGATGGCCAGAATCATTGCACGGCTTTTCAATGATTTATTGTCCGGGTCGTTTTCAAGAACCTTACTGATAAAATAACTGGCGGATTTCCAGTCGTGATTACGCTGCGCCACTATTGCCGACAGATAATTTCCGGACTGGGTATTGTAATATTCAAAATAATCATCGTCATCACCGCTGGCGGTGCTCAAATTTGCGAATTCATATCCGGCTTCGTAGGGACCAAGTGACGTATCACTCTCCGACATAACCTGCGAACAGGACACAACGAATATCAAAACCAGCGTTAGTAAAGTCTGAGAAGCTCTTGTCATGACAATAATGTATCACTTTCTTAGTAAAAATTTAGATAACAAAGATTAATAATTTCTCTACATTCCGGAATAATTTGGCCCGCCACCACCTTGCGGTACGCTCCAGTTGATGTTTTGAGCGGGGTCCTTGATATCACATGTTTTGCAGTGAACGCAGTTTTGCGCATTAATCTGGAACACCGGATTCCCATTATCTCCTTCAATAACCTCATACACTGCAGCGGGGCAATAACGTTGCGCCGGTTCCGCATATTCCGGAAGGTTCTTGGAAACCGGTATGGATTCATCGGACAGCCGCAAATGGACCGGCTGGTTTTCCTCATGATGCGTATTCGATATATATACGCTTGATGTCCTGTCAAATGTGATGATGTTATCCGGTTTTGGATAATCAATCTTTTTTGAATCCTTTGCCGCACGTAATGTGGCATGGTCCGGCGATTTGTGTTTTAGCGTATATGGCAGCATCCATCCGCCATATGCCTGAAACGCCGCATGGATAAGACCGCCCCATAAACCCATATGAAAGCCGGGACGTATATTCCGTTCCCTGTAAAGTTCCTTATAAAGCCATGATGATTTGAATGATGTTTCATATGATGTCAGTTCATCACTTGTTTTTAAACTGTCATTCGACAATGCATCAAATATTGTTTCGGCGGCCAGCATACCGCTTTTCATCGCCGTATGGTTTCCTTTGATTTTTGGAACATTCAGGAATCCGGCCGTATCCCCGATCAACATACCGCCCGGGAATGTCAGTTTGGGTAGGGACTGTAATCCCCCTTCCACAATTGTCCGTGCACCGTAGGATAAACGTTTTCCACCCTCCAGCACCGTACGGATAGATGGATGCGTCTTAAAACGCTGCATTTCCTCAAACGGGGACAAGTATGGGTTTTTGTAATCAAGGCCAATAACAAACCCGACAGACACAAGGTTTTCACCAAAATGGTACATCCATGAACCGCCATATGTTTCTGTATCAAGCGGCCATCCAATCGTGTGTGTGACAAGACCTGACTGGTGTTTATCCGCAGGGATTTCCCAGACTTCCTTAATTCCCAAACCATATGTTTGCGGGCATTTACCGTCTCGAAGATTAAATTTTGCTATGAGTTCTTTTGTTAAGGAACCATGACACCCTTCGGCAAACACAACCTGCCGTGCATGGATTTCCATTCCCGGTTCGAATTGCGCTGTCTTCTGCCCATCTTTATCGATGCCCATATCGCCGGTTGCAACGCCCTTCACACTACCATCCGCATCATATATTATTTCTGCCGCGGCAAATCCAGGGTAAATTTCGACACCCAGCTCCTCAGCCTGTTCACCCATCCATTTCGCCAAATTTCCAAGCGAAATAATGTAGTTACCATGATTTTTCATCTGCGGCGGGGTTGGAAGCGTGTACGATTTTTTATTCGTCAGAAATTGAAACGTGTCTTTAGTTACTTGCGTTTCCAGCGGTGCGCCTTTGTCTTTCCAATCCGGGATTAATTCATCCAGTGACCGTGTTTCAAACACAGCGCCAGACAATAGATGTGCACCGATTTCCGACCCCTTTTCCAGGATACAAACCTCAACGTCTTTGTCTTGTGCGGCGGCAAGCTGCTTTAACTTGATGGCGCATGACAGGCCGGACGGGCCACCGCCAATAATAACAACATCGTATTCCATGACATCGCGATCATTACGTCCTGCGTCCTGCTGCGTTTCGTCTGGCGCACTTGGCATTGGAAAACCCTTTCTTTGCAACGTAATTTGTGAATATAGTGAGATATGCGGGACATTGCCCAACATTAAATACTGTAGGATAAATCATGTCACATCAAAAGTCACATCAAGATGCAATCATTGCTGCGCTGCAATGGCACGTTGATGAGAATATTGACTGTTTCTGGAATGACACCCCGCAGAATAAATGTATTGATTTGGGTGCACCCGCCAATATTCCCTCACCCGGCGTCGTTGATTCATCACCGGCAGAATCCGACACGGCAACAGCGGACGCGTTGCCGTCATCATCTGTGGATAGAGGCACATCCGCGTTGCGGCAAGAAGCAGCCGAGCGTGCAAACGCCGCAAGTACTCTTGAGGAATTAGAAACCGCCATACGTGAATTCGACGGCATCTCAATTAAAAACACGGCCACGAATCTTGTGTTTTCAGACGGTAATCCTGCGGCAAAAATTATGATTGTCGGTGATATTCCTGAAACTGACGAGGACCGTGCCGGAAAACCATTTGCGGGTGAATGCGGACATCTACTTGATAAAATGTTTGCCTGTATCGGGTTAAGCCGGAAGTCCGAAAAAGCCGAAAGCGCCTTATATTTATCCAATATTCTAAACTGGCGGCCGCCGGGTAACCGCTCCCCCACATCCGCAGAGATCGAGATGTCATTGCCATTTATCCGGCGCCATATCACATTGATAAAACCGCAGATTCTTATTCTTGCGGGCGGGGTATCGGCAAAATCCCTTCTAAACAAGACGGAAGGTATTTCAAAACTTCGCGGCAAATGGCATTCTTACACATTTTCCGAAACGACGGAAAATGAAGAGTTAGGGAAAGTTTCTGCCATTCCGATGTACCATCCGTCCTATCTTTTACGCAATCCGGCGCAAAAAAAAGCTGCATGGAATGATTTAATCATGGTAAAAAGTAAGTATAAGTAATTTTTATATTTTTTAACCACTCTCAATTATCATAAAATTATGCGTAGCGACCTCTCAAAAATCAGTATCATGATGCTTATTGTTCACGAGGCATTATGTCGTCACCGTTCAACGTCAAAAGCCGCG
>JAUICS010000089.1 GCA_030427765.1 Alphaproteobacteria bacterium | reverse complement strand
GCCGGATGAAGATGATGTTTTCAAAAAGTCGAAATATGAGGAGTCCTGGACCGAGTTTGTAAAGACAATCATATTGGCCGTTATACTGGCGGTTTTTATACGGACGTTTTTCTTCGAGCCGTTTAACATTCCATCTTCATCAATGAAGCCGACCCTGCTTATCGGTGATTACCTTTTTGTATCCAAAACATCATACGGATATTCGCAACATTCGTTCCCGTTCAGTATGGCCCCCATCGAAGGGCGTATCATGGCAAGCATGCCGGAGCGTGGCGATATTGTCGTTTTCAAACTGCCGACGAACACCAGTATTGATTATATCAAACGCGTGATCGGATTGCCCGGTGACCGTGTTCAGGTTGTTAATGGAAAACTTTACTTGAACCGTCAGGAAGTGCCGTGCCGTTCTGAGGGGTTGGAACGTGTAAGCAACCGTAAGGGGACGCGCCGTAGTATGTTTAAATACACGGAAACACTGCCAAACGGCGTCCAGTACTTCATATATCAGGAAAGCGATAGCGCCACATTTGATAACACGCCGGAATACGTTGTTCCGGACGGGCATGTCTTTGTGATGGGCGATAACCGTGATAATTCACGCGATAGCCGTGTGCAGAATGAAGTCGGGTATGTGCCGGTTGAAAACCTTGTTGGCCGTGCAGACTTCCTGTTTTTCTCAATTCACGAATGGGCCAGTTTCTTTAAATTCTGGGAATGGCCGGCCGCCATTCGCTATGAACGGATTTTTAAAAACATTAATCCGGCGCGCTCAACATATTCCATCTCTGGTACGGTATCCGGAAATACAGTAAGTGGGTCTGATGGCACAGGATCAAGTGCAAATTCAACAAATGAGTAACGATGATTTATTAAGGGAGCTGCAATCGCAGCTTTCTGTATCTTTTCGCGATATATCGGTGTTAAAAGAAGCCTTGACGCATTCCAGCAGCGATAAAGCAGAAAATTATGAACGTCTCGAATTTCTTGGTGACCGTGTACTCTCCCTCGCCATTGCAAGTTTCTTGCTCTCGCAATTTCCGGATGAACCGGAAGGTAATCTTGCGAAACGGCATTCCGGTTTGGTGCAGGGTTCAACACTTGCCGAAATTGCGCGTGAAATAAATCTGGGCCAATACCTTATTTTATCCGATGCCGAGGAAGCGTCCGGCGGTAAAGAAAACGACAATATTCTTGCCGATGTGCTAGAGGCGCTTTTGGGTGCTTATTACCTTGACCAAGGGTTTGATCTGGCAAGTGAGCTTATAAAAAATCTGTGGGGTGACCGTGTGCAGAATGATATTGACGTCCCGGTTGAACCAAAAACGGATTTGCAGGAATGGACTCAGGCACGTGGTTATGGCCTGCCAGCCTATGCAATTGTATCACGCACAGGGCCAGACCACGCGCCGGAATTTAAGGTAAGTGTTGAAATACACGGGCGCAAACCGGTCATCGCATCCGGTGCATCAAAACGACAAGCCGAAAAGAATGCGGCGTCCCGCATGCTCGACATATTGTTAAAAGAGGCTAAAAATAAAGATGGATGATGCGACGGTTGGTACAGACCAGAAATGCGGATTTGTTGCGGTCATTGGCCTGCCGAATGCAGGAAAATCCACATTGGTAAATGCCCTTGTGGGTGCGCATGTTTCAATCGTTGCGCCAAAACCACAGACAACACGTATTAAGGTTCGCGGTATTTTTGTGCATGGGCCAAGCCAGATTGTTCTTATCGACACGCCCGGAATTTTCAAATCAAAAGAACGTTTGCACAACGCGATGGTCAACACCGCATGGGGCGCGCTGCATGATGCGGATGTTGTGTGTGTAATTGTTGATGTGCTGAAGGAAAAAAGTTTCGACAACATCAAAACCCTTCTTGAAAATTTGAAGTCTCAAAACCAGTCGCAAAAAAAATGTGCGCTTATATTGAACAAGATCGATAAACTTCCGAACGAAAAACTATTGCCGATCAGTCAGGAACTAAATGACGTATATGATTTCGATACGACATTTATGATATCGGCAACTAAAAAATCCGGTATTGTGGATATAAAAAATTATCTGGCAGACAATGTGCCGTACGGGTGCTGGCATTATGACGAAGATGACATGATTGATTTGCCGGCGAAATTAATGGCTGCCGAATTTACGCGTGAACAAGTATTCCGGAAGCTGCATCAGGAAATTCCACACAAAACAACCGTCGAAACCGAAAGCCTGGCACAGAATGATAATGGGTCGATAACCATATACCAGACCATTATTGTTCAGCGCGATAACCAAAAACCGATTTTAATTGGTAAGGGCGGGCAGATGATTAAAAAAATTGGCGAAGCGGCGCGTAAGGTTCTCGAAGAATCATTCGGTACGCGCGTGCATTTACATCTTCAGGTAAAGGCAAAACCGGCATGGGATCAAAAGGGCACTTACTTCCGCATGTGGGGTCTCGAGGAGAGGTAAAATCCGATTCAAAATCCATGCCGAACATGACCAAAAAATGTAAATGTGTGGATAAGGAATTTAAAATCGAATCACCCTGATGGTCATTGTGAATCGCATCTGATAGCTTGTATAAAGATTGTTTCAAAAATTATCCAATACATTCAATAACTTGTGGATTGTTTTGTGTTGGTCTCTCTCTTTATAATTTTGGAGGTACCTTTTTATGAGTTGGACTGAAGAACGTGTTTCATTATTGAAAAAAATGTGGGGAGAGGGACGCACGGCAAAAGAAATCGCAGAAGCATTGGGTGATGGTGTTACACGTAATGCCGTTATTGGAAAGGCGCATCGCCTGAATTTATCGTCACGCGTATCGCCGATTCAGCAGAATAAAAAACCTGCCAAGCCGATTGTCCAGGATAATAAAAAGCCGAAAGAAGGCGGTCTGCAGTTAAAAGATTTGAAAGACAGTATGTGTCGCTGGCCGCATGGTGACCCAAAGGAAAAAGGGTTCCATTTTTGTGGTGATCGCCGTGTACCCGGCTTGCCGTATTGTCTTGAACATGCGAAAGCCGCATATCACGCAAACAAGTCCAAGCAAATTGCGCCGCCGGAGAATGTTGACGGTTTTGCCGCCAGTGAGGATGAAGACGAAAAGATTGCGTAAGCGGTAATTATTTGTTGCTACTGCACAATCCCTGCTTCCAATACAACGTTAGTCAAATTATAGTGACCATATGACGGACACTGCTGAAAATGACATACAGGGATTAGATTTCCAGACACGAAAATTTAATATCCATCTTGTATCCGATGCTACGGGAACAACGTTGCAGGGTATGGTCCGTGCCGTACTGGCCCAGTTCGGAAATATTGAACCGCATGAATGGTTTTGGCCACTCGTCCGGAATGATCGTCAATTAAAGCGCGTTGTCGATGCTATCCAGAAAAAACCCGGTCCGGTTGTATTTACATTCGTTGATAACAACATGCGTCTGATGCTGGCAGAAGAATGCGATACATTAAGTCTTCCATGTATCCCTGCGCTTGATCCGTTGATTAAAGGACTGTCGTCATATTTGGAATTGCCGGTGAAAGGAATTCCGGGTTTGCAGCATGCGCTTGACGATGCGTATTTCAAACGGATGGATGCGGTTGAATTTGTGCTGCGATACGATGATGGGCAATCGCTTGAGGGGATTGAGCGCGCTGATGTTATTCTGGTCGGTGTATCCCGAACATCCAAAACGCCAACATGTATTTTCCTTGCGCGGCGCGGTATACGTGCGGCCAATGTTCCCTTTACACCGGGCGTGCCATTCCCGAAAAAAATAGCGGAAATGGAAGGGCCGATGGTTGTGTGTCTGACGGAATCTGCCGAACGTTTGGTGACCATTCGTAAATCACGATTGAAGGCCGATGAAGACGGACGTAAAGTTCTAAAAAATGATTACATGGATATTGAAAAGGTCGAAGAAGAAATAAAAGATTGTCGTCGTTTTTGTGCGCAACATAAATGGCCGTGTATTGATGTAACAAAACGGTCGGTTGAGGAAACGGCCGCCGAAATCATGTTCTTGCTTCAGAAACGGAAAGCCAAAAAGAACAATGCACAATAAGTTGATTTTGGCATCGGGTAGTCAGGCACGTCAGTCAATGTTACGACATGCCGGTCTTGAATTCGACGTCATGAAATCAAATCTTGATGAAGATTCCATTATAAAAAATTTAGTGTCCGTCGAAACATCACCGCTATATATCGCGGTTGAGTTGGCGCAGCAAAAAGCACTTGATGTGTCGGATAAAACCCCTGACCGCATGGTTGTTGGCGGTGATCAGGTTTTGGTATGTGATGGCAGGCTGTATCAAAAGGCCGCAACGAAACACGACGCAAAAGAGAAACTAAAAACATTATCCGGCAAGGAACACACTTTAATCTCAACCGTGTGTATTGCACAGGATAATAAAATACTGTGGTCCGACCACGGCAGCGCGCATTTAACAATGCATGATCTGGAAGATGTTTTTCTGGATCACTACATCAATGTTGCCGGTGACGCATTAACGCAGTGTGTAGGCGCGTACGAATTTGAAAATGCCGGATCGTGGTTGTTTGAAAAAGTGGACGGTGATTACTTCACCATACTTGGTATGCCGCTCCTTCCGCTTTTGAAATATCTACGTACGGTACACGGTATCTTACCGAATATGCGGGAGAGTGCCCATGCATAAAACGGCCGTTATTGGACATCCGGTTAAACATTCAAAATCACCGTTGATACATAATTACTGGTTCAAAAAACACGGTATTGACGGGGAATATACGGCGATCGACATTCACCCTGACAATTTAAAACAGGGCGTCGACGACATCATTGAAAAAGGGTATCGCGGATTTAACATCACCATCCCGCATAAAGAAACAATCATGAATTTGTGCGATGACATTGATGATACGGCACGCGTAATCGGTGCCGTAAATACGGTCCGTATCGATGATGGAAAATTGACCGGATTTAATACGGATGGATTTGGTTTTCTTGAAAATATTCGTCGCGGCATTGCGGGCTATAATTTCACGAATAAGAATGTCGTATTGATTGGTGCGGGCGGTGCATCACGCGCAATTATTCATGGTTTAAAATCCGAAAATGTGGCGGGTATCACGATTGTAAACCGTACGTTTGAGAAGGCCGAAAAACTGGCTGCAGAATTCGATGTTGATGCCGTGCCATGGCAAAAACGGAATGATGTTCTTGCGCAGTGCCGGTTGCTTGTCAACGCAACAAGTCTGGGGATGACCGGCCAGCCCAATCTGGACATTAATATAACACATTTGCCGCTGCATGCGGTCGTGAATGATATTGTTTATGCGCCGTTAATGACTCCGCTTTTGAAACAGGCGCGGCAAAATAAACATCCATTTGTAACGGGTATCGGTATGCTGCTGTATCAGGCGGCACAGGCATTCAATATATGGTTTGATGTCATGCCCGATGTAACAGATGAACTGCAACAAAAAATACTGGATTCATAATTTACGATGCGCATACTTGGGTTAACAGGATCAATTGGTATGGGTAAGACAACGGTCGCAAATATGCTACGGGATCATAACATTGCCGTGCATGATTCCGATACTGTTGTACGTGAATCCCTTACCAGAAACAAAGATGCAATACGCGATGTTGTGAATGTATTTCCCGATTGCTGGAACGGGCGTAAACATGCAATTGATCGTTCCGTTTTGGCGGACAAGGTGTTTAACGATGCGGATGAGAAAGAACGTCTTGAGGCCATATTGCATCCATATGTCTGGCAATCCCAGAAAGAATTTTTGTTGCAGCAAAAACGGTATCGTGCAGACATTGTGTGTCTGGATATTCCGCTGCTGTATGAAACGAATGCCGATCAAAAAGTTGACGATGTTATATGCGTAACCGCGCCGCCATTCGTTCAATATAAACGCGTGACATCACGTCCGAACGTAGATGATGAATTGTTCTTCAAAATTTTATCGACGCAGATGCTGGATGTTGAAAAACGCGCCCGCGCCCAGTACGTTATTCATACTGGTCTTGGCCGTGCCTATACGTACCGTGAAGTAACGTCCCTTGTGCATAAGCTTCGACACGCTGCTTGATATGCGCATTGATTCACGCCAGTTTAGTTTTGAGCGCGAAGTTTTTAAAGGAACATTATGAAACGTGAAATTGTTTTAGATACCGAAACAACGGGTTTA
>JAUICS010000088.1 GCA_030427765.1 Alphaproteobacteria bacterium | reverse complement strand
CCGTATCCTGACGCAGGAAAATTTTGCCATTATCACCGTTGGGCAACCTACAAATGTCTACCCCGATGTTGTTATTGAAGACCTGCCAAACGTTGAATAAACGCCGCACTTTCATATGAATTTAGATAAAACACAGGGGTGGAAGGCTTTACAGGCCCACAAAAAGGAATTCAAGGACATCCATCTGCGTGATGAACTTGGCAAACGTCAGGACAATCCAAAAAAATATCGTATCGCACTTGATGGCCTGACGCTTGATTTCAAACACAATATCTTTAATCGGGAAACGCTCTCACTCCTGATTGATCTGGCAAAGGAGCAAGACCTTGAAGCCTGGATTCAAAAACTGTTTTCCGGTGAAACAGTCAATAACACCGAAAACCGCGCCGCCATGCATATGGCCCTCCGAAGCCTGAAAAAGGCAAAATTGAATGTTAACGGCAAGAATGTTGTTCCCGATGTTGAACGCGTAAGACAGCGCATATATTCCTTCGCAAAAGATATCCGCACCGGAATATTATGCGGACGCACGGGTAAACAATTTACCGATATCGTTAATATTGGTATCGGCGGCTCCTATCTTGGGCCCGAAATGGTTTGCAAGGCCCTGTGCAATGATACAACAAACGCACTAAACATACATTTTCTTGCCAATATTGATGGGCATGCCGCACAAATGCTGTTTAATAACATCGATCCGGAAACAACCCTGTTTATCGTCGCATCCAAAAGTTTTACCACGCAGGAAACATTGATGAACGCGCACACGGCCCGTAACTGGATTGTCGAACATCTGGGTGAACAGGCGGTGAATGACCATTTTTGCGCCGTGTCCACAAATCAGACGGCGGTCACGGAATTCGGAATTGATGAGGACCGTATGTTCCCGTTCTGGGACTGGGTTGGTGGTCGTTTTTCATTATGGTCGTCAATCGGCCTGCCCATCTGCATTGCCATTGGCATTGAAAATTTTGAAGAATTACTTGATGGTGCGGCGCGTATGGATAAACATTTCCAAACCGCATCATTCGATAAAAACATACCGGTGTTGATGGCATTATTCAGTGTTTGGTACCGTAATTTCTGGGACGCGCACGGCCATGCCATCCTGCCATACGATCAACGCCTTGAACGTTTTCCCGCATATCTCCAGCAACTGGATATGGAATCGAACGGTAAATCGGTAAACCGTGACGGCAAGCCGATAAAATACGACACGGGGCCTATCATATTCGGTGAGCCCGGCACGAACGGTCAGCATGCGTTCTACCAGCTTATCCACCAAGGCACGGAATTCATATCATCCGATTTTATTGCCGCCAAACACCCCGATCATGAATTTTATGATCACCATACGACATTACTGGCCAATATGAAGGCTCAGGCTGAGGCCCTCGCCATCGGCCAAACATTAGAGGAGGCACAAAACGACCAGCAAAAAGTCTTTGACGGAAACCGCCCCAGCAACATTATCCTGCTTGAGAAAATGACACCGTTTAATCTCGGGATGCTGGTTGCCGCATATGAACACAAAATCTTCGTGCAAGCCGCACTGTGGAACATTAACTGCTTTGATCAATGGGGCGTGGAGCTGGGTAAGACCATCGCAAATGGCATTTTGGATAACGTGTCATCACAAAATCAGGACAATCCAGAAGCAAAACTAAATACGTTGTTGTCTATGTTATAATAAAATCTAGTGTTAATAACGATGCAATTGCTTGGATTTCTTGGGCTCGATTTCTAAGGATTTCGTGTTAACATTAAAAATTAGGCACTAAGTAAACATAGCATTCTGTACATGACACCACCTGACGACGACGAATATGCAGTTCTGACACAGAAGAAACTTGATGAAATGATCAAGCTTCACCGTAAGTTCCTCGAAGGGGACTCCGGTGGTTCACGCCTAATTGCGAAGTTCAAAGACATATCCGGGCTTGATTTTCATGGATATAACCTTAGCAATGCCGATTTTACCGGTGCCATCATGAGAGGCTGCAACCTATCAAACGCCAATTTTGAATCGGCATCCTTTTTTGCCGCAGACCTTAGCAAGGCCAATCTTGAGAACGGCAAATTCAAACGTGCGGATTTTCGCGGGGCCATGCTGGCCAGTGCAAATCTATATCTCGCCGACCTGCAAAAGGCCGATTTGCGCGAAGGGGTTATTATGCAGAATAAAGGCGCAAAAGGATGGGATGATTATGAAAAGGCCCTATCAAAAAAACCCAAGAATAACCACACCATCTTTTCCGGCGCAAAATTGACACAGGCCAATTTATCCGGGACGCGTGCCGTTGGTGCCGATTTTTCCGACTCCAACATGACAGGCACAATTTTCAATGACTCCGATTTACGGGAATCAAAATTCGTAAACGCCAACCTGTCCGACGTGGATTTAAGCGGTTCCGACCTTCGTAAGGCCGATATGAAGGGCTCGATCATGATCGGCACCAAACTTGAAAACGTTGAAATTCATGGCGCTGACCTGACCGACACCATAACCGAGGACACAATTAATAAAACGCTCAATTTGCTGGAAGAGCCTGTTGAGGATCTTATAAAGGCACATGAACTCTGGATCAAAACACAGGGACAGGCCGGAAAACAACTCGACCTTAGCCGTTATGACCTTCGTCATCAGGCACAATTAAAAGAACATACGTTAACGGCGATTAAGGCAAATGGCGCGAACTGCGTTCACCTGGATTTATCCGGCACGGAAATGCAGTGCGCATTCTTTGATCGTGCCGATCTGCGTGATGCGATTATAAAAGGCGCAGATGTACGCGGCACATCATTCAAAAATGCGAATATGGCACGGATTAATCTGACCGGCAGCGATTTATCTGCCCTCGAGGTAAAGTTGAAAGGCGGAAAGGTTACGCACGTTAAAACAAATCTAAGTGCCGCAAATCTGCAACACGCCGTATTGAAAAAGGTGAATTTCAGCAATGTTATTTTAAGCGGTGCGGATTTATCCTACGCAGACTTAACGGAATGTGATCTACGCGGCGCGAATTTGGTCGGGTGCAAACTTGACGGCGCAAACATTGAAGACGCCTTTACCGATAAAAAATAAATATAAAATATGTGCTACTAAGAAGGATTAACGTGCAAACGTCAACACGTACCAATGGACCAGACACGTCACGTATACGCCATTTGCCAAGTCATCTGGTAAACCAGATTGCGGCGGGTGAAGTTATCGAACGGCCGGCGGCGGCGGTAAAGGAGCTGGTTGAAAATAGTATCGATGCCGGTGCAACGTCCATTGACATTGCCCTGCGTGATGGCGGAAAAACCCTGATTCAGATCAGTGATGACGGGCACGGCATGAACCGTGATGAATTGTCCGATTGTCTGGAACGCCATGCGACATCAAAATTGCTGGATGATGATTTACTAAACATTCATACGCTTGGGTTTCGGGGGGAGGCCCTGCCGTCAATTGCGTCTGTCAGTCATGTGACCATCCAGTCCCGTTCGGCAAATAACGGTGATGCATGGGAAATTATCTGCGATAACGGTGAAAAATCTGAGCCGCGACCATCATCACACTTTAAAGGCACGCAAATTACCGTGCGGAATATATTTTATAAAACCCCCGCACGTTTAAAGTTTCTTAAGAGTGATAAGGCCGAATTCATGGCCGTGAAGGAAGTTTTATACCGCCTTGCCCTTGCACACCCGAATATTACGTTCCGTCTAACGCATCAGGAAAAAACCGTTGGCGATTTCCAGGTATACAATGACGCCACCAGTGATATTGAACGCCAAAAAATGCGCGTTCAGAAAATTATCGGGCCCGATTTTGGTGAAAACGCCATTGCCATCAACAATCTACGTGAATCCATGACGCTCGGCGGGTTAATTTCCCTGCCGACGTACCACCGCGCCACATCGCAACAACAATATCTGTTCGTCAACGGCCGCCCCGTCAAAGATAAACTTCTTCATTCCGCGCTAAGGGCCGCATACGCGGACGTATTACCTGGAAACCGTTTTCCGGTTGCCGTCCTGTTCCTGACCGTCCCGACGAAAGAGGTCGATGTCAACGTACACCCCGCAAAGACAGAAGTACGTTTCCGCGATGCCCAATCCGTACGTAACTTTCTGGTATCAACGTTAAAACACGCAATCCTTGGCGACAGCCGGACAACATCGTCCCATTTGGTGGATAAGGCCATTTCATCGTTTCATCAGGATAATCACCAACCATCTGCCGGATATACAGCATCCTACGGAAACAGCATGCGGCCGGTTATGCCGCCGCCAGTAACGCAAAACATGACAGAGCGCGCGCACGACGTCTACAAACCATTATTCGAGGCCGAACCAACCGCAAACAACATGTCCACTCCGTACATTGATGAGGTACAACAAGAAGTGGATATTAACGCAGAGGCATATCCATTGGGCGCGGCAAAAGCACAAGTCCATAAAAACTACATCATATCGCAAACCGCAGACGGGCTGGTCATCATTGATCAGCATGCCGCGCACG
Organism: Alphaproteobacteria bacterium; assembly: GCA_030427765.1. Taxonomy (GTDB): domain Bacteria; phylum Pseudomonadota; class Alphaproteobacteria; order Micavibrionales; family Micavibrionaceae; genus JAUICS01. The sequence goes on along the minus strand of JAUICS010000088.1, from coordinate 1,710 downwards.
AACGGCTGGTCTACGAAAAATTAAAGGCGCAGCTCACAGAAAAAGGTATCCAGAAACAGGGGTTAATCACGCCTGAAATTGTGACCCTTCCGGAAGACAAGATTGATACGTTGGTTTCCGAGCAGGAATATCTAGACCGTTTTGGCCTATCCATTGAACCCTTTGGCAAAGATGCCGTCAGTATCAATGCGATTCCGGCAATATTATCATCAACAAAGATTGCGTGGGCCACCCTGCTGGACGATATTGCCGAAACACTTCAGGCCAATCTGGATCACAATATGCTGGAGGAAAAGATAAACCACCGGCTGGCCACAGACGCATGTCACGGCTCTGTCCGTTCAGGACGTATCCTTAATAACGCGGAAATGAATGCCCTTTTGCGTGATATGGAACGCACACCGCTTAGCGGCCAGTGTAATCACGGGCGGCCGACATATGTATCCTTGAAATTAAGTGATATCGAGAAATTATTTGGCCGGAAATAATCCGTTCATGCCATTACATTGCATAAACAAATGCCGCAATATGTGATACGATTCCTAAAAACCCGGGGAATAAAACATGACAGACGAAAAAGATACGGATTTTAAGAAGGTCAATAACCTGTACGCGCTGTATATCGCATCAATGATATTACAGTTTTTCCCGTATCCCATCGTGGTAGTGTTTGGATTTCTTTTGTTTCTCACGGTATTCATATACACCTATGTGGCACGCGGGAAGGTTGAAGAAGATAGCCTCCTCCATAATCACGCAACATATTTAATCCGGACAATCTGGCTTGCCGGTTTCCTCATTATCGTGACATGCATTTTTGGCTTTACCTATCTGTTTATGTCGTTTGAGCCCGGTGTTATTGATCAAATGGGTGAGGACATGGTGTTTTCAGACGATCTTATGGCCACGCTTGATATATACAAAGAACGGTTCTTTTATGAATTACTGGTCGCCAACATTATCAGTTTTGGGCCAGGTATAATTTACATGGGATACCGGTTTGCAAACGGCCTGATGCGCGCGTTAAAAGGATACCGCGTTGCCAATGTAAAATCGTGGCTCTAAAGCAACTGGGAATATTGCAATGAATGATGTACATCACGACCGTCTCCATGATTTTGAAAGCGCCATTTTTTACTGCGAAAAAAATGGCCTGAATGTCACCAAACCGCGCGAAGAGGTTTTGAAAGCCATACTAGGCAGCAAAAAACCGTTAGGAGCGTACGACATACTTGAAAAATTGGCCGAGCCACTCAATAAACCAAAACCCCCAACGGTTTACCGCGCCATTGATTTCTGGCAAAGCCACGGATTTATTCACCGTATTGAAAGTCTGAATGCCTATATCGGTTGCGATACCGACCATCACCATGAAGGGTCGCAATTCATTATCTGCGACAAATGCGGAAATGTGGAGGAAGTGCACCTATGCTCCGTCCCCGCCGAATTGCAGAAAAAAAGCGAGGAATCAGGCCTCAAAATAAGCCATTGGGTTCTGGAATTACACGGAACCTGCAAAACCTGCCAGTAATGAATAGCTAAATTAATGGGTATGTCCGGCGTGTGATGCCTCATGTGAGGATGGCATTGCCGTTTCTAAACCATAATGAAAAAACGCAAACACAGTTACATTTATCACAAACAGCACGGTCGCAAGCTTCAGGATACGGCTTGCCTGCACCTTTCTCGGGCCACACGGCGCATGTGAAC
>JAUICS010000087.1 GCA_030427765.1 Alphaproteobacteria bacterium | reverse complement strand
CATCGGACGTTGCACAAACCGACCCACGTGCGGCGAGCACGGTCGTGGGCCCGAGCGCGCGGTAGGAATCGAGATTCGCGGAAGCGAATGAATAGTCGCGAGAGGCGCCGAGTACCGCTGCCTGGCTTACCGAAATGCTAAGACGTGCGCGTCCGGAAGACCCGTTAAAGGCAAAACATTTGGGTAAGGCGCTTGAGCAGATTGCGGAAGAAGGTGCCGCGAGCGTCTTTAAACCGTTAGTCGGCGCAGATTGGATTGTCGGGGTTGTTGGTCCGCTTCAATTTGATGTTCTGATGGACCGCATACGTACGGAATATGATATTCCTGTCCATTTCGAAGATGTGAATTTATACACTGCCCGCTGGTTAAAGGCCGATGATCCGAAGGTCATGAAGACATTTATTGACCAGAACCGCGGCTCCGTTGCAAATGATCATGACGATGATCCTGTGTTTTTGGCGCGAAACGCATGGCATCTTCAGGATAATGAAGACAAATACAAAGACATTAAATTTCAGTCGGTGAAATAATTATTCTGCGAATTCTTCAAAACGTTTGAAGGATTTGCTGGCTTTCTCCAAAAACGTCAAATCACTTACAAGCTGGATTTGCTCGGCGACACATTCCTGTAGGATGCGCATCGGGTCATCACCTTCAATGCCGGATTTCTTAATGAAAACAACGGATAGTTTTTGTTTATTGCTTGGATTCATTTGCAGTGTTTTGGACATTCCATACCCCATACATCTATTGGTTACATCCTATTATTATGTATCGGGATTTATTACTGATTGATTAATGGGATAGTGAAAGTTCGAAATTAACTTTTCCTGTTGATTTATTCGGCGAAAAACGTATGTATATAGTACGAAATTAGTACTATATAAAAATGTTGAAATTATCACGGTTATCGGACTACGCAGCGATTATTACAGGGTGCCTCGCCAACCATAATGCGTATGGTGAGGGGAATGGACTGACCGTATCACAAGTGCAGCATTTGACGGGTTTGGCAAAGCCAACAGTGGCAAAATTATTAAAATTGCTTGCCAGGCATGGGATTCTTGATAGTAAACGTGGGGCAAAGGGCGGTTATGGCCTGTCCAAACCGATTGAAGACATATCAATTAAGGATATCGTCGAGGCCGTGGATGGCCCGATTTCCTTGACGGATTGTGTTGATACGCACGGCACATCCTGTATGCTGGAGAAGTCCTGCCATTTTTCCGGGCGATGGGCTCCCGTAAACGATGCCATCTGCAATGTACTTGAAAATATTTCAATTGCGCAGCTTATGGCAAAAAACGCACCAATAAAGGAATTAAACCGGATTCATCAAACGGATTTAGGGTAAAGAGACTGGAGTGATAGAATGAGTAATGCAACGGCAGAAACAATAGAAACCGTCAAAAGTCTTGATAAATACGAGGCCGGTTTTGAAACCGACATTGAAATGGAAATGGCCCCGAAAGGCCTGAATGAGGATATTATTCGTTTCATTTCTGCGAAGAAGGAGGAACCGGAATGGCTTCTTGAATGGCGTCTGAAGGCATATCGTCACTGGCTAAAAATGCCGGAACCGCATTGGGGTAAAATAAATATGAAACCCCTCAATTATCAGGATGCGTATTACTACGCCGCGCCAAAATCATCGAATGGGCCGAAATCACTGGACGAAGTTGACCCTAAACTTTTAGAAACATATGAAAAATTAGGTATTCCGCTTCGTGAACAGGAAATTTTGGCCGGTGTCCAGGGTACGGAAAATGCCGTTGCCGTTGATGCCGTTTTTGACAGTGTGTCTGTCGCAACAACATTCCGTGAAAAGTTGAAGGAAGCCGGGGTCATTTTCTGCTCAATCTCCGAAGCGGTACGTGATTATCCACAGCTTGTGCAAAAGTATTTGGGCTCTGTTGTCCCGTTCCATGATAATAAGCATGCCTGCCTGAATTCAGCCGTTTTCACAGATGGATCATTCGTTTATATCCCTGAAGGTGTGCATTGCCCGATGGAGTTATCCACATACTTCCGTATTAACGCGATCAATACGGGGCAGTTTGAGCGCACGTTGATTATTGCGGATAAAGGGGCTTATGTGTCGTACCTTGAGGGCTGCACCGCGCCGATGCGTGATGAAAACCAGCTTCATGCCGCGGTGGTTGAGCTGATTGCCCATGAAGAGGCCGAAATCAAATACTCGACTGTCCAGAACTGGTATCCGGGTGATGAGGAAGGAAAAGGCGGAATATATAACTTCGTGACGAAACGCGGTATCTGTGAAGGGCGCAATTCCAAAATTTCATGGACGCAGGTGGAAACCGGATCGGCCATTACATGGAAATATCCCAGCTGTATTTTGAAAGGGGATAACTCTGTGGGTGAATTTTATTCTGTTGCTATAACCAACGGATATCAGCAGGCAGACACTGGCACAAAAATGATCCACATTGGGGAAAACACTCGCAGCCGGATCATTTCAAAGGGGATTTCGGCGGGGCATGCGGACAATACATACCGTGGTTTGGTGAAGATTCAACCAGGTGCCAAAAACGCACGTAACTTTACGCAGTGTGATAGTTTGCTTATTGGTGATCTATGTGGAGCCCATACCGTGCCATATATTGAGGGCAAAAATTCAACGGCCCATATCGAGCACGAAGCCACAACAAGCAAAATTTCCGAAGATCAGATGTTTTACTGCCGTCAACGCGGTATCGGCGAGGAAGAGGCCGTAGCCCTTATCGTCAACGGCTTTGCGCGTGAAGTGTTGCAGAAATTGCCAATGGAATTTGCCGTTGAGGCCCAAAAATTAGTCGCAATCAGTCTAGAAGGGAGTGTCGGATAATGAACACGAAAGCAAAAATATTACCGGAAGGCACGGATGATGCCTTGAAAATGATGATCAAGATCACGGAAAAGCTTATGTTTGCAATGGATGATGAAAGTCGTGCCATGGTGAACAACGATGCGCGGTCGTTTTCTATGGCCGAAGGCCAAAAACTGGAAATTATCGAGAATTATGAACAGGCAGTCGCCGAATTTCAGGCACGCAGAAAAGAATTTAAAAAGTCAGGTGATAAATCACTGATAATCAAACTTGATAATATGAACACGGAGCTAAGAGACGTTGCAAACAGCAACGTTACATTAATGAAATTCTTTACGGAAAAGGAAGAGGGCACAAATGCTGACAATTAAAAATCTGCATTCATCTATTGATGACAAGGAAATCCTGAAAGGGCTTGATTTAGAGATCAAAGCCGGTGAAGTGCACGCCATTATGGGGCCAAACGGCGCGGGTAAATCCACGCTGTCTTATGTTCTTGCGGGGCGTGAGGATTATGAAGTGACAGACGGTTCCATTGAACTGGATGGCGAAGATGTTTTGGAGCTCGACCCCGAAGAACGCGCCGCCATGGGGCTTTTCCTGGCATTCCAGTATCCGGTGGAAATTCCCGGTGTGCAAATGACAACATTTTTGAAAACCGCCGTGAATGAAATTCGCAAACAAAAGGGCGAGGCGGAGCTTGATGCCCTTGGCTTCCTAAAACTGATGAAGCAAAAATGCACGGAACTTGGGATTGATCAGGACATGATGAAACGCCCGGTAAATGTTGGTTTTTCAGGTGGGGAGAAGAAACGGAACGAAGTTCTGCAAATGGCCATGCTGGACCCGAAGATGTGCGTTCTTGATGAAACGGATAGTGGTCTGGATATCGATGCCCTGAAAATTGTGGCTGATGGAGTAAACAAATTACGCTCCGAAAACCGCAGTTTCCTAATCATTACGCATTACCAGCGTCTTCTCGATTACATCAAACCGGATGTTGTACATGTTCTTGCGAACGGAAAAATACAGAAAACCGGCGGACCGGAACTGGCGCAGGAATTGGAAGAAAAAGGTTATGCAGAGTTTGAAAGGGCCGCGTAATGGCACAGGCAGATCGCAAAGATAATGTTGAACCTTTTGTATTTCCGGTAAAATCACCATACAAACCGGAAAACGCCGATATTGTTCTGAATGGCTATGCTGATTTTTTGACGCAGGATCCGGCATCATCATGGGTGGAAACGTTGCGTCAACAGGGTAAGGCCCGTGTTGAGGAATTTGGTATTCCCTCACCAAAGCTTGAACGCTGGAAATACACGAATTTGTTCCCGATTGAGAAAGAGAGATTTAAGGTTCAGCTTCCTGCCATCCTAAATCCATCCATTCCGGATAAGCTGGATGGGATTGAGAGCCGTCTGACAATCGTAAACGGTATTTTTCAACCACAGCTAAGTGATATGCCGGAAGGGCTGTATTGTGGCAGTCTAAAGTCATTTATTGAATCGAATGATGATTGGCTGCGACCATATCTGGAAAGTCAGGATGAACGCGTTCGTCAATTTGATGATCAAATGCTTATGGATTTGAATGCTGCATACATGTCAGACGGCATCGTTATTCATGTACCAAAGAACGTTCATATAGAAAATACTATTGAAATATTATCGGTGCTTGCCGGGCCGGTTTCATCCCATCCGGCCATCTTGATTGTGGTTGAAGATGGTGCGTCATTGACACTGTGTGAGCGTGTAATTGGCGATTTTGGATGGCAAAACAGGGTCAATAGGGTTCATGTCGGGTCAAATGCACGCCTCAATATTTTCCGCACGCAGACACTTTCTGACAAGGCCTACTTTACAGAAAATACAGTTGTTGTGCAGGGGCGTGACTCCTATTTACAGATGCTGACAATGACAACCGGCGCTGCATTATCACGCAATCAGTATCATGCATTTTTGAAGGGCGAGAATGGTGAATGCCATATTGACGGTACCTATACCATTACGGACAAGCAGCACCATGATACAACCATCCTTATTGAGCATATGGAGCCGCATTGTTATTCCAACCAAACGCATAAGGGTTTGCTAGCCAAAAACGCCCGCGGCGTGTTTCAGGGCAAAATCCATGTGCATCAGAAGGCACAGAAAACGGATGGATACCAACTAAACAACACAATCTTACTATCCGATACGGCGGAAATGGATACGAAGCCTGAGCTTGAAATCTACGCGGATGATGTGAAATGCTCACACGGCGCAACGACCGGACAGCTTGATGACGGACCATTATTTTACATGCGATCGCGCGGTATTCCGGAAAGTGTTGCCAGAAAAATCATGATGCAATCGTTTTTGGGTGAGGTTGTGGATAAAATTGTGGATGAAAATATGAAATCCTATTGTGAACAGATACTTGATACATGGTTGGATAATGTTGATAAGTCCTGAAAAATACAATAATTCCATTAATCCTCTCTCTCTTTATAAGGAGGGAGAGGATAGCGACCGTTGCGAGCAGGAGAGGGAGGATGAAAGACAGCATTGCTTCGAAGTTACGAAATAATCCCACTGATGCAGAAAAATGCCTTTGGCAGTTTCTAAGAATGGATCAACTTGGTTTCCGTTTCCGAAGACAGCATAAAATATTGGACTATGTTGTTGATTTTTATTGTCCCGAAGCAAAGTTGATTGTTGAAGTTGATGGCGGGCAACATAGTGATAATAAGGATGATAGAACCAGAGATGCAAACTTGCATAAGTCCGGTTATAAGGTGCTGCGGTATTGGAATAACGATGTTTTAGAAAATACATCTGGTGTGATATCCGATATTCAAAAAAACCTCTCCCTCTCCCAACCCTCTCCCTCACAAGTAAGAGAGAGGGCTAATAATCCATGGCGTGATGATTTTCCGATTTTTAAGCAGGGAATGAACGGCAAGCCGCTCGCCTATCTTGATAGCGGTGCTAGCGCACAAAAGCCGAAAGTTGTTCTCGATGCCATGATGTCGGTCTATGAAGGCAGCTATGCCAATATACATCGGGGTTTGTACGACTTCTCACAGCGCACAACCACGCAATACGAAAATGTCCGGAAAAAAGTGGCCGATTTTATTGGCGCATCATCCGAAAATGAAATCGTTTATACACGGAACTCTACCGAAGCCATAAATCTGGTTGCGCAGTCATGGGGGCGACAGAATTTAAAGGAGGGGGATGAGATTATCCTTACCCGTATGGAGCATCACGCCAACATCGTTCCATGGCAATTATTGCAAGATGAAATCGGCTTCTCAATCCGTGTGTGGGAGGTTCAGGAAGACGGTTCGTTATTGATTGATGATCTTAAAACGCTCCTTTCTGATAAGACGAAATTATTAAGCATGGTTCATGTGTCTAATG
>JAUICS010000086.1 GCA_030427765.1 Alphaproteobacteria bacterium | reverse complement strand
ACAAAATCATTTATGAACCGATTGGAAATACCGCCCTATGAAGACCTTTTCGTTTTTTATTTTATTGCTTGCGATTGTTTTTGGCCAAATATCCGCTCTTGCTGATGATGCATCGAATAATCAAGAGGTTGATGCTGCCTTTTTTGAAGAGAAAGTAACGCTAGATGGTAAGGAATACTCACGCTACGAACTCATCTATGATTTTGTGAATATTGCTATTAGTGAAACTCTTTGGCAGGAAAATTCATCAAAGCCATCACATTCGATATACAAATTTATAGAAATTCTGAGAGATCGGCACGAAAGAGAAAAAAACAGTTCTTATAAAAATTTTCATAACGATTACTTTGGTTGGCTGGCCCCCTACCTCCACAGATATGATAAACTTCCTCTTCACTCATCGATACATAAATGGGAAAATGAGGATATATTTATCGGACTCGGCTTTCCTGAGTATAAGTATACTATCGGTGACCCTTTTAGTATCTACGATACGCGTACTAGGGAGCATAAGCCAGAATACCAACTTTTAAGCGAGTTAACCAAAGATATTGTTAATCAACTTAATGATCATTTGCCTGTAAAGGTGGGATTTTTAGATTCTGAAAACCCTCAAGAAAAAACTGATGATTATGCAAAAATTCGTTTTTTGATAGGTGATGGTGAAGTTAAAAACTTTTTTAAATTTCGACAACATTTAAATCCAAATCCAAATCCTTTACCAAGTAGCCGTGGTCACTCTTATTTTTTTGATAGATTAGAAAAAGAGGACATCTTGGGAGCGATTCCTTTTACCCCAAATTCGCGAAGTCAGGTTGAAGGATATTTCATACCAAACTTAGATAATTCAATTGGTATTTCATTTTGTAAATTCTCCAAATATTTATTCCAAAACAAAGCTAATATCAATTTGATAAAATCTCTTATAACAGAGTGTATTGTTAGATCACTTGGCTTAAGCGATGTTTCTCACCTTGCCAATACTGGATATTTGGAAGAATGGAATACGGCATTTGATAGTATTTCATTAAGAGGAATGTATGACGGCGTTAAAGTATTAATGTGGAAGCCTCCTACAGACCAAACAGCTTCATTTAGAAACCAACAAGATTTAAAAGATTACATTGATTCGTTCCAAATTATAGTCAGTGAAACAAATCAATCCTTTACGTCCTTATCTGAATACGATCAATACATGGTCAATCTTTTATACTGTGATGCCATTTCATCGGGAATGACGAAGCACGAGGTTATTGTCACCCTTTTAGAAAATCCGCAATGCCTGTGAGATGTTAGGTCTATTCAAAAAAAATCCGGTGAAGTTGGTTGAGGGAGATGCGCGGTTTAAGGATTACAAGCCGGGTGTGCAAAACCGTTTGCGCGGGATTTCAAAACAGATTGAAGGTAATGCGCTGGACCTGATGTTACCGGTACGTGTGGCGCTGGGCCGTGCCGAAACCCTGTCGGCAAATCCGAAAGACCCAGTGTTGAAGGATATGACGGCGGAGCAGGTCTTGCACTGCAAAATGGTGGCGGATTTGCGCAAAATGCGGTTTGGACCGGAGCTGATCGACATTGCCATCAAGCATAAGGCATCCATCGCCGCGCATAAGAAGCCCGGTGCGCACGGGTATTTCCATCCGCGTTACAGTATGGTTGCGTATAACCCGCGTGAACTGCCCTCACCGAAAGATGTGAACTGGCATGATATGCCGTATGATCATTCCGAAACCTATGCCGATATGATGGTCACGATTTATGAGGAATTTACCCATCTGGCTCAGTTTCGGGAGTGGGGGATATTCGTTCCGAATTATTTCATGCGGTGTCGCCCGATTGATGAGCAGCTGTGGAATATCATGCTGGAGGTCCACGCGAAAATCATTGTCTGCATGGCCTATTTGCAATTCTATGGCCAGCATAAGGTCGAGCGTCTGGATAACAGCCTTTTAATGCAATCACATTACAAACCGATCTTGAAAAAAGTCGAGGATATATACCGCATGTATGGGTATAAGGCGGTGGACCGCGATGCGAAGTTATTGGCACCGGCGATGGAGGCATTTTTTAAGGACGCGCGGGCGGTGGATTGTTATCTGGAGCAAAGCATCGCGTTTATGAAACAGGCGAAGGCCGACGGCACCATTTCAACGGATCGGTATGTGAAGGCATTCGGTACCCTGCCGGGGGTGGATGGCAATATGCTCGAGGGACGGCATGAAAACATATATACATTGATCACAATGATGCCGCAGGACAGCCGCCTTGGTGAATTTTTCCAGCGGCATTTTCTGAATTAGCGGCTTGAGGGTTTTATATGCGAAATTCTGGCGTGGCTTCTTCTGCGCCATAGCGCGGCAGGTCAATCACCATAAAATCGTCCTCGAACCGTGTATTTTTTTGCACGTCATATGATGATTGTTCAATCGATTCGACCGGTAGGAACTTACGCTTGAAATCATCCAGATTTTGCGTTTCCGATCCACCTAAATTGTACCGTTCAATGCCCTGTTCATGCAGTATGCGGCATGCGGTTATGGTTTGAAATTCAGACATGCCTTTAATCGATTTACGGCTTAATCCGGCAATGGCGTTGACGGTTCCGTTTGCCGCCTTGTCCCAGATTGTAAAGCCGGCGGGCTCGTCACCATCAAATACAACAAACCCGTCAAAATAATCCGGATGGCGTTTAATCAATTCGAACAATGTGATGTAGAATCCCTGAAGGTCGTGCCCCGTTTCCTTCCCGTCATAAACCATGTTGCCCAGCCAGAATAACAGGCTGGATCGCATAGCATTTATGGCATTCGGGGCGGATAATGGTTCGATACGTAGACGGTTTTTGACCTTGTTAAATTTATTACGGATTTTTTCAAATGACCTTCCGGTCATGTTGCCAGTAGTTTTTGTGTCGAGAATATGGGCGGGATATTCCCAATCCATAATTTTTTCATCCGTCATATCAACTATAAATTGATTGTCCAGTGACAAGTCTTTAAATGCGGATTGCAACCTTTGGTAGTCTTTTTCGGTATATCGTGCAAGTTTAACGCCGTTCTTTGGAAAATGTAAAGTGCTAAGGACCTTTGCGGTTAATGTGCCATTACCCCGTATTTCCGGAAATACAAGCAGGCAATCCGGTATATGCGGATGATCGCAAATGACCACAATACCGTCATTTCCGTGATAGAGCTTTGCGCCTTTGCGCCCTGTTAAAAGGTAGTATGACAGTGATCCTACAAAGCTGTCCTTATGATGCGAGCCTGTGTTGAAATGTCCTAAAAGTGATGGGTTTTGATCATCATCACTTTGTATTTTATCAAGCTCTTCATTCCTGTCTTGTCCGTGATTTTGTTCGGATGACATGATTATACTCCCACACATATGCGTTATATGCTAAAAAACCAAAACGCAATCATAGGTAGTATATTTATATGTAAATGATGTGATCTGTCAAGAAAAAAATACAACCATTGGTTATGTGTCTCATCTAAGGTGGTATTTTCGCACTATCCCAAAGATGTTCAAATCGTGCGACTTCGGCCTCATGTACTTCCTTGCTTTGTATCAGAACGATAATTTTCTGGCGCCATACCTGAAAGGCCACACGGTCCGCATACAGGTAGGTTGAGGAGCTGAACGTAAACAATTCCTGTGACATCCATCGGTAACATTCTTTTGGCATCAGAAAGTAATCATCCCCTTCGCAGGACAATAGCCGTTCGGTTATGTTGTAATTCTTTAGCCGTTCAATATGGCTGAGAAGGTTGTTTTTTTCGATATCCAGAGTACGTTTTTCGTCGACATTGGTTATCAATACTTCACCGCCGCTGTCTTTGAGTGTCTGAAATATATCATCCCAAAGCGTATTCAGGTAATTATCGCCCTTAATAATCTGTACATTTTCCGTCCGTCGCCGTACGCCATATTCGTCGGGAAATTCGATGTCATGACGTTCAAACGCGGCGGCAAGGGATTTTAGGGTCTCCTGTTTAAAATCTGTGTGTCCGCGTTCAAAATTGTTTATTGAAACGGTTGAAACGCCGACTTCTTTTGCTAAAGTTTCCTGTGACCACCCCAAAAGACCGCGTGCAGCCCGAGATTGTTCTGGTTTTATCATATTCGCAACTTTCTTCTCTTTATAAAATATAAAACATAATTATAAAAATATAAAGTATAATCTTGACATACGAATGTACTTTATATATAATAAAGTTAACTTTGTAATTTAATAAGAGGCGTGGGAAAATGAATTACGAAACAATGCAGGCACGTTTATTGATGAGTTCATTGGCTTATCATCGTTGCCAATACTATCTGAATGATCTGAAATTAATGTTCCAGATTATTGATAAGGAAATCCCGACGGAGGCCGCCATTGCAAAACATTTAATAAGCATGGCCAAGCATATTTCAACGGACCTTGAATTAAGCCATAAGGCAATGTCCGTTATGGATAAGGAGGTTGAAAATCCGTCCAATGATAATGCAAAGTCGGAATGCCTTCGGAATTAGTCCCCAAAACAGTCTATAACATGAGATTAAAGAGTATCTAAACTCTTCATCCATTCACGCGTGCCATAATATTGGCAGGAATGTGCGGCGACTTTGCCGGCTTGTTCAAGGGCAAGTGGGATATCACCGCCATTGGCAACATAGTAATAACAGAATGCGCCGTGGAAAACATCGCCTGCGCCTAATGTATCGACGGCCTTGATCTTTTGTGCCGGAATTTCAATGATATTGCCGTTGTCAAAGAATAATGTCGGGTCACTACCGCGTGTGATGGCGATGTGTTTGACGCCTTTGCCAGTCATATATTCGTAGACATCCTGATCCGTTTCCGTTCCGGGCGGAAGAAAATCATCCGAACAAATGGCGATGTCGATGAAGGGGATAAGCTGGTCCAGACGGTCCTGCCAGTTTCCGGCATCCAGAACGGACGGTATATTGTTGTCACGTGCCATTTCCGCACCTAAATGTGTGATCGATGGGTAACGCGTATCAAACAGACATATATCCGATACCTGTAATGCGGCTTTCACATCATTTGACGGAAAGTCAAAATCGGTGCGCACGTGATGCGGGCTGGTAATAATATGACGTTCGCCATTTGGCAGGATGGCAACGTTGCTGACCGGAACATCGAAATGCCGGTCATTCATGCAGTCGATCAGATCAATGCCAAGGGTTTTGACATCATAGTGAACAATTGATCCTTCCAGATTCTTGCCGACTTTGGTCACAAGATTGGTTTTTCCGCCAAGCGCGGCAAATGTGGCGGCGGCGTTATGTGCCGCACCGCCAGGTATGATCAATCCCTTACGCAGACCCGGTGTCTTTTCATTTGATACCGTAAGATGGGGCGGATAGGCGATGGAATCGATTGTCGTCCGCCCGAAAAATGTACCTGTTACTGTTTTACCCTCTATCATCGTTTTATCCCTATCTAAGACCCTTTATATTAAACCCAGATTTTTCATACTGGCCGTCCCGTTTTGCGACACAATAATATGATCGTGAATGGTAATCGATAGCGGCCGTGCCGCCTCGATAATATGACGGGTCAGGTCAATATCCTGATTGCTGGGTGTGGGGTCGCCGCTAGGGTGATTATGCACCAGTATCAGGGCGGTTGCTCCATGTTCCAAGGCGCGTTTTAGTATTTCGCGCGGGTAGGCGGGTGTATGATCAACCGTGCCGGTCTGCTGGATCTCATCCGCAATTAACGCGTTTTTCTTATTCAGGAATAATATGCGGAAATTTTCTTTCTTCTCATGCGCCATGGTGGATTGGCAGTAATTGATAAGCCGTGACCATGAATTTAAAACAGGTTTGTTAATGACATCATGTTTCATCATTAACATGGCGCTGGCCTGCACGGCCTTGATAGATGCGACCGTATTTTCGCTGAGTTTCTCAATTTGCTTAAGTTCCTCGGGACTTGCATGAAAGACCGCAGGAAAACTGCCAAAATGTTTAATCAGGTTTTTGGCAACCGGCTTTACATCCTTACGCGGAATGGTCATAAACAAAATCATTTCAAGGAGTTCGTAATCGGCCAGTGCCTCTGCCCCGCCTTTCAGGAAACGTTTGCGCAGACGGTCACGATGTCCGGCATGATGTGGGATATCGGGTTTTGACGTTGCCGTTTCGGTTTTAGGCATACGGGGGCTTGGTGTATCCTTTGGGGGAGTGCGTAAAGATTTCGTAGCCATTTTCCGTTACTGCCAGACTGTGTTCAAATTGCGCGGATAAAGATTTGTCCTTGGTCACGGC
>JAUICS010000085.1 GCA_030427765.1 Alphaproteobacteria bacterium | reverse complement strand
GTGCTTGTTCGTTCCACACTAACATGTGAAACAACGGGCGGCGTTTGTGCCAAATGTTACGGACGTGACCTTGGCCGCGGTACGAAGGTGAATATGGGTGAGGCCGTTGGTGTCATGGCGGCCCAGTCAATCGGTGAACCGGGTACACAGCTTACAATGCGTACGTTCCACATTGGTGGTGCCGCGCAGAAAGGTGCCGAACGTTCACAGGTTGAATCAACAATCGCCGGGACAGTTGAAATCCGCAACCAGAACATCGTGAAAAACTCCGAAGGTATTACGATCATCATGGGCCGTAACACAGAGGTTGTTATCAAGGATGGTAAAGGTTCCGAGAAAGCGGCACACCGCCTTCCATATGGTGCACGTTTGCTCGTCGAAGAAGGCAAGAAGGTTAAGCCGGGTGACAAACTGGCCGAATGGGACCCATACACAATTCCGGTTATTACCGAGAAAGACGGTGTGGCGCACTACTTCGACCTTGTTGACGGCGTATCCATTAAAGAAGAAATGGATGAAGCAACCGGTATCGCATCGAAAGTTGTTATCGACTGGCGTTCACAACCGAAATCAGGTGATCTGAAACCACGTATTGCCCTTCTTGATAAGAAAGGTGAAGTGATTACATTACCGAATGGTTTGCCTGCGAACTACTACCTATCCGTGGACTCGGTTCTATCCGCTGAAAACGGACAGGAGGTCAAGGCCGGTGACATCATCGCACGTATTCCGCGCGAAACATCAAAAACACGTGATATTACCGGTGGTCTGCCACGTGTGGCCGAATTGTTCGAAGCGCGTCGTCCAAAAGACTTTGCAATCATTTCCGACATCGAAGGTTACGTTGAATTCGGTAAGGACTATAAGTCGAAGCGCCGTATTATCGTGAAGCCAATCAATGCGGATGAGCAGGAAGCACAAGAATACCTTATCCCGAAAGGTCGTCACTTGGCCGTTCAGGAAGGTGACTATGTGAAGCCGGGTGATCCACTCCTTGATGGTGCGCTAGTGCCACATGATATCCTAAGCGTTCTTGGTGTTGAGGCCTTGGCCGAATATCTTGTGAACGAAGTGCAGGAGGTTTACCGTCTGCAAGGGGTGAAAATCAATGATAAGCACATCGAGGTGGTTGTCCGCCAGATGTTGCAGAAAATTGAAATCACAAATGCCGGTGACTCAACATACCTTATCGGTGATCTTGTTGACCGTACGGAATTTGAGGTTCAGAACCAGAAATTCCTTGATGACGGCAAACGCCCAGCCGAAGGAAATCCGATCCTGCAAGGTATTACGAAAGCGTCCCTACAGACACGTTCATTTATTTCCGCGGCATCGTTCCAGGAAACAACACGTGTGCTGACGGAGGCCGCCGTCCAAGGTAAGGTCGATAACCTATACGGTCTGAAAGAAAACGTGATCGTGGGTCGTTTGATCCCTGCCGGTACCGGTGATTACACCAATATGCTTCAGGCCATGGCCGCCGAGCGTGACCAGATTGCCATGGCATCCCAGCAACAGGCCGCCGGCCTTGATGAAGACGATGCACCGGTAATTGAAGACCAGTCGCAAGGCGAAGACGGTGAAGAACCGCAGGCCGCAGCCGGTTAATCGTATAACATTAATCGCATTAAAACAGTTTTTGAAAAAAGCCGCAAAACGCGGCTTTTTTTATGTGACATGGTATCCGCATACCCATTCCAAACGCAAGCAATATTGACTTTATGCGCTTTTCACATACGATAGTTCTATAAAAAAAATAAGAATATTACCGGAGGTTACATGTCATATTTAAAAGCGCGGCTGCTCAGCCCGTTTGCTACACTGCGCAATATATTTGCGTATTTCACAGGGCAAACCACCCATATCAAAAATTACTATGATCAATTAAGATCACGTACATTAAATTCCAACGTGTACAGAACACTTAATGAGGGAATGCAAACAACCTTGCTGCATCTTGCCGTATCCGGCCGCCGCAAGGACCCTGAATACTGGCAAGCCGTAGAGAATGATGGCATGGAATTCTTAAGACTGGGAAGATAACCCGCTTAACCATCCGCATTTTTATGTTAGAGTATCTAACATGATTGTACGCAGCCTGCTACTTACCATTGTCTTTGTTATCCTTACCGCAGTGTCGTTATTTAACACGTCATTTGCCGACAGTGTCCGTTGGTTTGATTTTAGTGACAGCGCCACGGAAAAATTCCGTGTCGCCACGACCACAATTCCAATTTACAGTCAGGATGTTCAATTCCGTAACAGCAGGAATTGGTACATGCTCAAAAACTATGCGCTCGGCAATCACTACATCATTGAAATGGTCCGCCATCATGAATCCGGTGAAAACTGGACGCAGAAATTTACGGTTGAGGGGTTTCGCAAACTTGCCCTGAAAGAACCTCCATTCGAACGTATTTTAACGGAACTGACCGGTGCCAATGAGGTAGAATGCGCGGACGCCCCTATCCTCGATGTATTTGATGTTAAGACACTCTCCTCCTACCCGATGCAGGATGCGATTTTCACCTGCGGTAACATCACAAAACATGGCGTATCGCAGGGGTATGGAAAGGTTGCTTATTACATGGCCGTCATCGGCAAGGAAGACGTTTACCTTTTCTACAAAACACAGCTTCTGGAGCCGTTCGACACGGACACAACGCCCATTCATAAAGGAAATGTAGAAGGGTTTATCGGCGAATTCATGCCTATACGGCTTCTTGATCATTGATACATATTAAAAGGGGAATAAACATGGAATACCGCAATTTAGGGTCATCGGATATTAAAGTCTCGTCAATCTGCCTTGGCACCATGACGTGGGGGCAGCAGAATTCAGAGGACGAAGGCCACGAGCAAATGGACTATGCAGTCGCAGAAGGCATCAATTTCTTTGACACCGCCGAAATGTATGCCATCCCGCCCCGCGCGGAAACACAAGGACGAACGGAAGAAATCATCGGCACGTGGTTTCAAAAAACCGGGAAGCGAAAAGATATCATTCTCGCCACAAAAGTTGCCGGTCCCGGAATGCCATGGATACGCGGCGATAACATGAAACTCGACCGTAAAAACATTCTGGCGGCTGTCGAAGGGTCATTGAAGCGCCTGCAGACTGATTACATTGATCTTTATCAACTGCACTGGCCGAACCGTACGAATATCCATTTCGGTCGCCATTGGCCTGAGATGGTCAATTTTCATGAGGAAGATACAAAAAAAGAAGTCGAAAATTTTATCGAGGTTCTTGAAACACTTGATGAATGTATCAAGGCTGGAAAAATCCGTGAAGTCGGTCTGTCGGATGAAAGTGCATGGGGCACAATGAAATACCTAGCCCTGTCCGAACAACGTGGATTGCCGCGCATGGTAACGCTGCAAAACGAATATAATTTACTGCACCGCAAGGACGAGCCATTCCTGTCTGAAATCTGTGTACGTGAAAATGTCGGGTATTTGCCATGGTCGCCGCTGGCCTGTGGCCGGACAAGCGGGAAGTATCTGGGTGGTGCGATTCCGGCAGGATCACGCAAAGAATTGACGGGGGAATCCCATCGCGATACGCCGCACACGGATAATGCGATCCGCGCGTATATTCAGGTGGCAAAAGAATTTGATCTGGATGTCAATGCCATGGCCATTGCGTATATTAAAAGCCTGCAATTTGTAACCTCGACAATCATCGGTGCAACATCAATGGAACAGCTAAAAACGAACATTTCGGCCAAAGATATTGTAATTGCCCCTGCCCTGAAAGACGCGATTGAAAATACGTACAAAAATCACCCGTCACCGTTTTGATGAAAAATAGATTTCATAAAAACAAACATTTGGCAAAACAAATGCTTGACGAACAGAATAATTCTATGTACATTCCGGCATTCTTACAGAATTTAATTTATGTGAAGGTAGAGTATGCCAACGATACAACAGCTTATTCGTAAGCCAAGGCAAAAAGTTATTAAACGTAAAAAGAACCGTGCATTGAAGAGTAACCCTCAACGTCGCGGCGTCTGTACACGTGTATATACAACAACACCTAAGAAGCCTAACTCGGCGCTTCGTAAGGTTGCCAAAGTTCGTCTAACGACTGGTTATGAAGTAATTTGTTATATTCCTGGTGAAGGTCACAACCTTCAAGAACACTCTGTTGTACTTGTCCGTGGTGGTCGTGTGAAAGACCTTCCCGGTGTGCGTTATACAATCGTTCGTGGAACGCTTGATACGCAAGGTGTTAAAGACAGAAAACAGTCCCGTTCACGTTACGGGGCAAAACGTCCTAAGTAATATTGATATTGGAGTTTTAGTATGAGCCGTCGTCACGCAGCAGAAACAAGACAAGTTTTACCAGACCCGCAGTTTGGCGATAAGGTTCTGTCAAAATTCGTTAACTGTCTTATGGTGGACGGTAAGAAGGCCGTTGCAGAAGGTATCGTATACGGTGCATTGGAACTGGCGGCGCAGCGCTCACAAAATCTAACACTTGAGCTTGACCCTCAGCTTGCTGAAAAAAGCAAAGGTCTTGCTATCTTCCATACAGCCCTTAACCGTGTGAAGCCACAAGTTGAAGTTCGTTCACGCCGTGTTGGTGGTGCGACGTACCAGGTTCCTGTTGAGGTTCGCGGTATCCGTCAGCAGACTTTGGCGATCCGCTGGATCATCGAAAATTCCCGCAAACGTTCCGAACGTACAATGACCGAGCGTCTTGCGAATGAAATTCTTGATGCCGCACAAGATCGCGGCGGCTCTGTCAAGAAACGCGATGACACCCACAAAATGGCAGATGCCAACAAAGCATTCGCGCATTACCGCTGGTAATTTTCCAGAAGTCATTTATTCTTATTATATGACGTTTTATGTATTGACCTTTATACATAAACATAATAACCCTTGCCGTATTCATAAACATTGAAGGTGATAAATATGAGTGATGGAAGTAAACCACGCCTAGATGACGCCGCCGTTCGCGCGCTTGGTCAGGCCGTTGTTAAAGAATTTGATTTTGTCGTCAGTTTCGGCCACAGCCCCGATAACGGCATATTATACGCACATGCCGGACGTCCGGTTGATGATGCCGACAAAACCCGTGTAACGGAGTTTGTTGGCGAACGTCATAACGGTGTCGAGGCACAGACATATTATGTAGGCGGTGTACAGCTCGCATAACGGCACACCATTTTAAAGTGCTATTATAAGGCCATTTCGGCCTTATTTTTTTTATGCAGCAGAAAATTTTCGTAAAAGCGATATTTTTCACATATCTATTTCAAAATTTCCCTTGACCTTTGGTTATGAAAGCCTTAGTGATCGTTTGGGTATAAACAGAATAAAACCAACAATAACAAATAGAATCAAAAGTAAGACAGATGACTCGCGAAACACCTATTGAACATTATCGTAACTTCGGAATTATGGCGCACATTGATGCCGGTAAGACAACGACAACAGAACGTATTCTTTACTACACCGGTAAGTCTCACAAAATTGGTGAGGTGCATGATGGCGCAGCCACTATGGACTGGATGGAGCAGGAGCAGGAGCGCGGTATTACAATTACATCTGCGGCCACCACAACATTCTGGAATGGTCCGGAACATGGTCCAGCAGCGGGTGATCGTCTACGTCTGAACATTATTGACACTCCGGGCCACGTTGACTTCACAATTGAAGTTGAGCGCAGTCTTCGTGTTCTTGATGGTGCCATCGCGGTTTTTGATGCGAATGCCGGTGTGGAACCACAAACAGAAACAGTGTGGCGTCAGGCTGACAAGTACAATGTGCCGCGTATGTGTTTCGTGAACAAAATGGATAAAATCGGTGCGGATTTCTACAACACGATTAAGATGATGATAGACCGCCTTGGAACCGTTCCACTTCCGATACAGCTTCCGATCGGTTCTGAAGACAACTTCCCGGGTATTATCGACCTTGTTAAAATGAAGGCGATTATCTGGAACGCGGAAACACTTGGCGCGACATTCCAGGAAGAAGACATTCCGGATGACCTTAAAGACAAGGCACAGGAATACCGTGAAAAACTTATTGAAACAGCAGTCGAGCAAGATGATGCGGCGATGGAAGCATATCTTGAAGGAAACGAGCCGGATGTCGCCACACTCAAGAAATGTATCCGTATCGGAACACTGAATGGTTCATTCGTTCCTGTTATGTGTGGTTCTGCGTTCAAGAACAAAGGTGTTCAGCCGATGCTTGATGCGGTTGTTGATTACCTGCCATCACCGATTGATATTGGTGAGGTGAAAGGTAAGAAGATTGACTCTGACGAAGATG
>JAUICS010000084.1 GCA_030427765.1 Alphaproteobacteria bacterium | reverse complement strand
AAGAACGCAGTGGCGGTTACTGCCGCATTCTTAAGGCCGGTTACCGTTATGGTGACAATGCACCAATGGCGGTTATCGAGCTCGTTGACCGTGATCCATCCGCGAAAGGTAAAGGAAAAGTCCTATTTGCAGACATGGAATCACAGCTTAATCAGCCTGCATTCGCCGCAAGCGCATAATACAGGCGCTCATAAATGAATTTCTAAGCCCGCACCTCGCGGGCTTTTTTATTGCGAATTTTTCAGACACATCATCTTGATAAACGAATTCGAGAGTCCTAAATTTGTTTCATGATCAGACTGATATTATCCATTGTCATATTTACGGCTATCGCCGTTCCGTCCTACGCACTGGAACGAAAACTCCCCGCTTCGAAAGAACAGGTTCAATTATCCTTTGCCCCGCTTGTAAAAGAGGTTTCACCGGCCGTAGTCAACATCTACACGAAAAAGATCGTTAAAACCCGCGTCAGCCCGTTTTTCAGCGACCCATTCTTTGAACGTTTCTTTGGAAGAGGATTTGGCGGAGGATTAGGTAGAGGCGGAATGACACGTGAACGTGTTGAACAATCCCTCGGGTCCGGCGTTATTGTGGATGCGGACGGTTTAATCATTACAAACGCCCATGTCATTGACGGGGCGGATGATGTGACCGTCATGTTAAAAGATGGCAAGGAATATAAGGCCGATGTTAAAATCGTCGATAAACCATCTGACCTTGCCTTACTGCGCATTGACGGAAACGGTGAAGACCTGCCCTATATCGAGTTAAAACCCAGCGATGTGCTGGAGGTCGGGGACATTGTTCTCGCCATTGGAAACCCGTTTGGTGTCGGACAAACGGTAACCAGCGGTATTGTATCCGCCCTCGCCCGCTCGTCACTTAACATCAATGACTTTAACTTCTTCATACAGACAGACGCGGCCATCAATCCCGGAAATTCGGGTGGTCCGCTTGTGTCCCTTGATGGTAAAATCGTCGGTATCAATTCCGCCATCTACTCGCGCGACGGCGGCTCACTCGGTATTGGTTTTGCCATCCCGTCTGAAATTGTGGAAACAGTTATCACGGCAGAGAAAAACGGAAATGTTTCCAAACGCGGCATTATTCGCCCATGGGCAGGGGTCAGCGTTCAAACCGTTACATCCGATATTGCGGATAGTTTAGGATTAAAACATCCCATCGGTGCATTGGTGTCCGATCTACATTCCGAAAGTCCGCTTCGTGACGCAGGCATTCGTAAGGGTGATGTCATCACCGAAGTCAACGGCCGCGCGGTAAACAGCCCCGCCGAAATGAAATTCCGTCTTGCAATGGTGCCGATTGGAAAATATGCCAATGTCACATATTTAAGAAACAACCGTGAAAATACGGACAAGGTAAAATCCATTGCCCCGCCGGATAAACCGGACCGTGACGAAACCACGTTAAACGGCAATCATCCATTTGATGATGTAACGGTTTCAAACATCAACCCGGCGGTTGTCGAGGAATTGGGACTGGACAGCACAACCGAAGACGGCGTTGTTGTCACCAACATACCAGCACGATCATATGCCTCCCGTTTGGGTCTGGAGGTCGGTGCCATCATCCGTGAAGTCAACGACGATGGTATTAGGGATGTAAGCGAACTAAAGCGCACCCTGCTGCGTGAAGGTTCAAAAGACGAATCTTGGTCAATCAAGGTCGAACAAAATGGCCGCGTCAGCAACATCGTCTTACGATAATATTACTCGCAATCATTAAACATAATTATATTGACAAAAATCCCTTCTTAGGTTAATTTAAGCGATATTTTTTACATATGTACAAAAAACTGCTATGCAACTTATTGATATAGATAGGATACAGTCCCGTGTAGGCTACAAAGACAGTTCAGAGCCATCTGAACGCGATCAGATATTATTTAATGAAGATTCCGGAATACTGACCGCTGCACCACTCAGAATAAGAAGACCAGACCTTAGGTTTGCACCCAGCCAAAATGAAAAATATGGCTTGCTTACAATTTTGGCTCAAGAAATCAAAAATATTGAAGCAGCCTTGAAAGCTGGCGATTATTTTAAAAAGGTTCCATCTGAAGATATTAAGCAAGAATTGGTTAAGCGAATAACTGCATCACCTAAACTTGCAAAAGCTTTTGTACCTCTTCTAGCAACTGCAGACGTTACAGCGGATGATTTAATCCATGCAATTGACCATATCCATGTGGATAGAAACAACACAAAACCTAGTGAATTAGAGGCGATAGTTGATTGTGTATTCGAAGGTTTACGAACCGTTATAGGACAAGCAGAAGGCACAGAAAATGAAGCTTGGGCCTCACGAGTATTATCCGACTTGAATGAAACAAAAATAGAAAAAATCGAGCAAAAGAAGCGTGAGGCAGTCGTCGATCATCTCTTTAACGGATCGTTTGGCGTTTATCGATACATATACGAAGCTTATTCACCCCGTCTACGAGCGTATCGCTCAATTTCAGCCGGCACAGCAGGTCATGCGGAGAGTATGATTGTTAAACCGATGATGGACCATGGTATCACCCTTGAAGAAATGCTATACGCTTTGCTTCGCAAAAAACGTGACGCCTCTATCCCAATAGGATTAGACGAAATAAGGATGTACCTGAATGGTCTCAAATCAAGTTTAGAATTGATGAAAGAGCGTGCGGATAAAGCATTACAAGATTGGGCAGAAGAAAAAATCAAGGAATTTGAGCAAAATAAAACAGCTCTAATGGATATATGTACCTACCCAATCGAACGGGCTGCGCAAGAATTGGCGAGAACAGTCGGTTACCAAGAAGAAATTCATGGTCATGAAATTGAAAGCGGCTTAAGCACAGCAAAATGGCTTGTTGAAGAACGTTTAGATATTGATGATGGGGACCCAAGTCTATCATCAAGGGAGTCTGTGAAAGATTATGCAAAAACATTCGGGATAGATTTAGAAGTAGATTTCAAAGAATCCGCTGATCCTATTCAGGTTGATGGAAAGAGATTACATCCGGTTCCTGAAAATCATTTATTCCAAAGAATTGCCAATGCGTTAGCCGACAGATGGGGCATGGAAAGAATGCCAATATACGTTTGTGAAGGGAAAGACAAACAAGCGTTTGCATATAAATTAGGGGATAGCAAATATTCTAAATTTGCAGTGATTTCAGAGGGTATAGCCAACCTGACATATGATGAAATTCTATTTGCAATTGGACACGAACTTGCCGAACACTATTACAACAGACCTGACAACGAAGCAGATGATCTGGATTTTTATACATCTGAAATAGCATTAATGATTAAAGCCGGGAAGCGCGCTGCTGAATTTCGTAGTGATTGGAAAATTGCACGCACAGTCGGTGTAGATGGAGGATTAGCCCTATTGTGGAGATTGCATAGAGCAGAAAATATGACATGGGAAGATATAAAAAGAGAGTCTCCTATTCCAGTTGGCGGAAACTTAAAAATCCATAGACCTTCAAAAGAAGAACAAACGATCATAAACCTGATTAGAACACATCCTGAACACGCGGCAAGAATAGGTCGACTTGAAAGTGAACGATTCAACACAGGGTTTATGGACTGGGATGATTTATTCCCGGAACTAAACAGATAATTTATTTCCTTTAGACTTATCCATACTTGCATTATAACAATGCAGTATGCCTGACCTGTTCAACGACAATATGAAATCTTCGGAAACCGTTACGGTAAAGCAGCCGTTGGCCGATCGCCTGCGCCCACAAAGCCTAAGCGACATTGCCGGGCAAGATCACCTAACCGGTCCGGACGGATCGTTTACCACAATGCTGGAAAAAGGGATTGTACCATCCATGATATTATGGGGCCCGCCGGGATGCGGCAAAACAACGATCGCCCGTATCTTGGCGCGTGAATCCGGTCTGCATTACGAAACCCTGTCCGCTATATTTTCCGGTGTCGGGGATTTACGAAAGGTATTTGATGCCGCCCGCCACCGAAAAACGATGGGCAAAGGAACATTACTGTTCGTGGATGAGATCCACCGTTTTAATAAATCCCAGCAAGATGCATTCTTGCCGGTGGTTGAAGACGGGACAATCACCCTTATTGGCGCAACAACGGAAAACCCGTCATTCGAGGTTAACGGTGCCCTGCTCTCTCGTTGTCAGGTGTTCATTTTAAACCGGCTTGATGAAGTCGCCCTGGAAGAGCTTCTGCAAAAGGCCGAAGTGCATAAAGACAAAAAACTCCCCCTTACGAAGGACGCACGTGACCATTTAAAGGCCGTTGCCGACGGTGATGGCCGTTATCT
Organism: Alphaproteobacteria bacterium; assembly: GCA_030427765.1. Lineage (GTDB taxonomy): Bacteria > Pseudomonadota > Alphaproteobacteria > Micavibrionales > Micavibrionaceae > JAUICS01. Next base: position 2,010 of record JAUICS010000084.1, on the reverse strand, counting down.
TCTGTCACTTATCGATCATATTTTCAACACGGCGCGGAATGATAACGATATGGATATTGCCGGTCTGTCTGCGATCATCCAAAAACGGTCGCCACTCTACGACAAATCGGATGAAGGGCATTACAATCTTATCAGCGCCCTTCATAAATCCGTGCGCGGTTCTGACCCAGACGCCGCCCTATACTGGTTTTGCCGTATGCTGGATGCCGGCGAAGACCCGCATTATCTTGCGCGCAGACTGGTTCGAATGGCAACAGAGGACATTGGCCTTGCCCTGCCGCAAGCCCTCACCCACGCCCTCGCCGCATGGGAAACCTATGAACGTTTGGGAAGTCCGGAGGGGGAACTAGCCCTCGCCAACACACTCGTCTTTATGGCCACCGCCCCGAAATCAAATGCGGTGTACAGCGCATATAAAGGGGCGATGAAGGCGGCGAAGTCCAGCGGATCATTGATGCCGCCGAAACACATCCTGAATGCCCCCACGAAGTTTATGAAGAATATCGGATACGGCACAGGATATGTTTACGACCATGATACCGACGGTAACTTTTCCGGTCAGAATTACTTCCCTGACGAAATGCCGCGGCAGGATTTTTACAATCCAAAAGGCATGGGGTACGAGTATAAAATCAAAGAAACACTGGACGACCAGCGCAAAAAACGAAAATCATAAAACCAGATTATTCCTGTGCCCCGATCATTCCTATGAAATGCCGAGGGCATCAAGGGCCTCACCAATCGGAATAAATAAATTCAATCCCGTATCAATACTGTGGCCTGTCGGGTCAAAACCCGCGACCGCGATTCCTATAACATTGCCATTTGCATCGAATAACGGCCCGCCACTATTCCCGCCGTGAATGGTCACATCCGCCTGAATGTAATTCTGGCGGTACCCGTATTTGAAATCGCGGCGGTTTGCACTGACAATCCCTTCGGTCAATGTACCCTCCAGCGACGCCATGCGCGGCGTACCTATAACGAAAACCGTTTCACCAACATTCGGCCATTCGGTACGCATTGGCGGCACATATGTCGGTATGCTTTCCAAGGATGTAATGTCCAGTTTGATAAGCGCGACATCACGCTTCGCATCAAACGTAATAACATACCCTGTCACACTGCCTTTCTTATCCGGAAAGGTAATGCGCACACGTTTGGCCGCACCAACAACATGATGGTTTGTGAGAATCATGTTCTGATCAATGAAAAAACCGGACCCGTGCCCCGCACCAGCAGACACCATCACGGTTGAGTGTTTCAGATAATCCATCTGGCTGGGCAACGGGGTGGTCGACAGGGAACGATCAGATATCGAAACCGGAGCATAAAAAGGTTCTATCCCGCCATGCATATCCATACCGCTCTCTTCTACCTCCGTAATATCCGTCATGCTGGAATACCCGTCATCGGTATAGGACAAAAGTTCACGAAATTCCTGCGATTTTCCTAAATTATACGCCGCCATTTCAAACGCATCCGTCAAAATCAGTGATACGCCTTCACGATTCGGCGTATCGCGATCAACGAACCCCTCACTGGAACCGCTGAATACGGTTTTGCGTTCCAAACGGTTATAAACCGTCCAGTCCACAGCAATAAAAATCTTGCCTTTAATGCCCGAACCACCCGATATAGTGGACAGGAGCGTTCCAGATTGCTGCGCACATAAATTCGCCTCGATAGACGTGATCTTTGCCCCCACCAGATATTCCGCGCGTAAATATTCGTCATCGAATTCTTCCTCGAAGACCAGCCCTTCACCGCCAACCACGTCATATCCCTGCGCCTCAAGCGTGCGTTTAAACGCCTGCTTCACATCATCCTTCACCAAATAACGGGAGATGTCATTACGGCTGATTTGCTCGAACGGGAAACCGAATAAGCGACTCATATCACTTATGGTGCCAACATCCGCCCCGACCGGCAAATCAATAACAATTTTCCGCAAATCGATCGGTATAACCGGCGCACCGGTGTCGACCGTACCGCCTGTTTTATATTCCG
>JAUICS010000083.1 GCA_030427765.1 Alphaproteobacteria bacterium | reverse complement strand
ACTAGGGAGTTTCAAAAGTTGATTTTTCAAAATATACCAGACTTGCTGTTTGTGAAGGATGAGCATTTTAAAATTGTTGAGGCCAATCCGGCATTCTTAGAATTGTATCCTGAAGAAAAACGCGACAAAGTTATTGGATACACTACTCTTGAGGAATACGGCGATGACGAGGTGGAAGATATTTTAACTCAGGATAAAATTGCCTTTGAAACAGGTTATTCTGAGGTTTATGAGGAAATTCAATTTCCTGACGGTAAAACACGAACATTATCAACGAAGAAAGTTCGCTTTGAAAATACGGAAAATGAAAGACACATCTTGGCCATCGCGCGTGATGTGACAGACCGTTTTCAGGAACAAAAAGTCTTAAATGCAATTTATCAGATCGCTGCCAATGAAAAATTATCGTTGACTGAGAAAATGATTCAAACACTTGAGGCAGGAAAAGATTATTTCGGATTGGATTTGGGTATTATTAGCCATATTAACGATGAAAAGTATACTGTGCAATTTATGACGGAAACGGATGGTTTAAATGCAGGTGATACCTTGGATTTAACCGGCACATATTGTGCGCATACATTCGGGAATGATGACGTTCAAGCATGGCATAATGCAGGCGAAACAGATGTTGCCAAGCATCCGTGCTACAAAAACTTTGGTCTCGATTCCTATATCGGCACGACGGTTTTCGTGAAAAACGAGCCGTATGGTACGTTAAATTTCACATCCGCAGCGCCGCAGGACCAACCATTCACTGATCGCCAAAAATCTTTTGTAAAATTGATTGCTCAGTATGTTTCCAGTGAAATTTCGAGGGAGCAAGACGAGAAGGAGCGAGAACGCCTTATCACTAAGCTTGAGGAGGCGAATGAGGAGTTAGAGGAATTTGCGTATAGGACATCGCATGATTTGCGATCACCGCTGGTCTCATCACAAGGGTTGATTAGCCTTATTGAAGGGTCAGTTAAAAACAATGACACTGATGATGCGCTGGAGGCTCTCGAACACGTGAAATTGTCATTGGCAAAGCTGGAACAACTTGTGAAGGATATTCTTGCCCTGACAATTGGTAAGAATATTAAGGAAGAAAAAATCGAAATTGATGTAAAATCCGTGATTGATGAGGCGTTACAAAAATTTGACCATATGGACAATTTTGAACGCCTGGCCATTAACATGCAATTTGATCATACGGATGCCCCTGTTACGTACATGAACCGGTTTTCCCTTATCCTTGAAAACCTCATTTCAAACGCCATCAAATATCAGGACACGGGCAAGGATAATTCTTATATTTCGATCAGTACACAAAGTGATGGTGATACATTTACCATCGAGGTACGTGATAACGGTCTTGGCATTCCGAAAGAACAACAGGAAAAAATGTTCAAGATGTTTATGCGTTTTCACACGAAAGTGTCATTTGGTTCTGGCCTTGGTCTTTACATGATCCGGAAAAGTGCGGATATGATGGACGCGGCAATTTCGTTCGAAGATCCGGGCGATGGATCTTTGTTCCGTTTGGTAATCCCGTTGCGGGCCTAGATGATATTTTTCTCTCTTAAATAGAAAATTTTGTTTACATAAGCGGTGTTATATGATTTAAAGATGCTGCTTATTTAAATATTTTTTAGGAGAGAGTTATGGCTGAAACATCAACAGGGGCGTTTGATGCAACATCGGATGAATTTGCACTGACATTTTATAGAAATCTGGAAAAAATGGTTTTGAATGGTGAGGCCATTGCAAAACCGGAAAATGCTGAAAAAGGGGCCATTCTTCTGGTCGATATCCTTATGGGAACAGAACTGGCAGAGGGCGGACGCGAAAAACTTTACAATATTCCCATTCCTGACCTTGCCATAGCATTCGATCTGGATGCATGGCCGGAGGAATCTCAACGCGAAACATTTGTTAAGGGGGTATTAACCGCATATGCACAGCGTACTACAGACATGACACGTGATGGATCGGCCATTGATATTCGTGACCAAATGGCCGCGCGTATTATTCAGCAAATCGAAAGAGAGTTAGAGGCCGCAGGCGATCAAGGGCTTGAGGCAACAACGGAAAATATGACCAAGGCATTTGGTCAGGAAATCGCCGAAACTGTCGCCGCAAAATACGGCACGGATGGTAGTGGCGTGGGCGTTTACCTTGTTGAAGGGGATATGCACCGTAATGCACATGAACATATTTTAGGGTCGACACGCTGGAAAAAACTTCCGGAAGTACGTCTGGGCGCAAAGGTGGATGGTAAGACAACCATTCTTGCCTCACATGGCCTACAATCCATTAATGATGGTCACATTTCCTGCTACGAAAAGGATATCGCGGACATCATCCAGTTTATTCGCGATGTACGTTCGGGTGAACGTGATTACCGTGACATTATTCAGGATGGGAATAAGCCGTTATTCCGTTTGCGTCTGGTCGCCGAGGATAGAAATGAATATAAATTCGCGAGTGAGGTTGCCGATGGGAATGTTCCGGCATTTCGCGGTGACATTGCGGTCGAACTATCGGCACTTCGTGAAGATATCGGGGGAACGGAATTCGATCCTGCATCTGTTAAAACTGCGTCTGGTCCAAGACGAACATATGGTAGAATTTTCGAATGGTTACAGCATTACCGTCCGGTTTAATGCCTGACGTGTGTTTAAAGGAGCCGCTCTACGCGGCTTTTTTATTATTCCGGCATAAATATTATGAAAAATAATTGACTTTGACGTGTCGCAAATGTATTTTCACATAACGAAATTGCAATTTAAGTAAATCATGGCGCATTTTGACCTGACAGAAACATATCGTGACGCCGCGACAGACCCGATGGAATTAACGCCTGAGGAATATCTGGCCGCGTTACGATTATTATTGTCAAAAGGGAAGGCCTACAAAAAGACTGCGGCGCAGCTTGCCGTTATACTTGATCCCCTGATGACGACGCTTGAGGGCGAAAGCCCGACTAATGCGCGTGAACCATCCCATACTTGGGACAATCCGGTAAAGATGGATTGTGTGGTGACCATGGACCCACGCAGCTACCCCGTCAAGAACATGATGCTGAAGGGGATAGGTATTGAAATATTCTTCGATGCCTTGAAAACACTGGTGCTGGCCTATGGCCGTACGGAGCTGAATAAACAAGCGTTAAAAGGCATTAAGACACTCGATATCACTACGTTCCTTGGTCTTTATGCGCCGCAGCCGGATGTGGAAACACGCGAACGCCGGATTAAGGTAGGTGATGAGATTGTCACCATTCAGGAACCGGTCAACAGCGTATGGGTGCCCACGGAAAAAAGCCTGCTGCTGGAATTTAACGAGGCAGCGGAGCATTTGATCGGACGGAAGTTCCGTGTTCATTGGGGCGGGGTTTATAACGCTTGTGAAGCCGGCGGCGCATTGTGTATTAAGGAAGCCAACATCGCAGAACTGGCTGAGGCCGTTGCATCTATTAAGGATTCGAACGATAGAGCCGAAATACTTGAAAAGCTTTATAGAAACGATGAAAAGAAAGGCCTCGTGCCGAAATTCAAGGTTTATGTCTTTGACGGACCGGAACCAGGGCAGGAAACGGAAATCGAGGCCAATCATGCTCCATCCGAATTTGATCCATATACAATCGGGATTTTGAATGTATTTGGCAATGATATGATGCCGACACCGCCGTCACATCGGGTAACATTTCATGGGTGTAATAGATAAATAAATTTAATTGTGTGTATTAATTATTTTTCAAATGTGATTGATACATATCTTTGATTATTTTTGAAATATTCACCTGAAAAGAGAAAAAATACATTTACATAAATAGAAAAATATGATTTAAAGATCACCGTTTAACAATTTAACTATGTAAATTTTTTAGGAGTAAATATTATGGCACCAACAGAAGAAATGAATGCAGCGGGTAAAGACGCCTTTGCATTGCAACAATACAGATTTTGGGAACAACTTGCATTAAATGGTGAAGGTTATTCCAAACCGGATGATGTTCGTAAAGGCGCGGTATTCGTTGCAGATATGTTGCACCAGACACTTGATGGAAAAGGTGAAGTAGAAACATCATACAATTTTGAAGTTCCAGACATGGTTTTTGTATTTGACACAGAAGGTGCCGTTGCGTGGCCGGATGAGGAAGTTCGTGAGCAGTTCATGGCCGACTTTGGTTCTGCTTGGGGCAAGCGTATGACGCAAATGAGCCGTGACGGAAGCATTATTCAGTTCCGTGAACAGCTTAAAACTGCCGCGGCAGAAGGTGGTTCTGAAGCTGCTGTTGAGGTTCTTAGACAGGAATTAGGTAAAGCCATTGGTGAGCAGTATGGTTTTGATGGTTCTGAGACAGGTATCTATGTTCAGGAAGGCTATGAATTCCGTTCAAAGCATACTCAGGTTTCAGGTACAGAATGGTCGGTAAATCCGAATATTCGTTTTGCGGCGGTTACAACAGCTGTTGAAACAACAATTCGTGCAAACTGGGGTGATCAAAACACAGGTCCCGGTGGTTTGATCATTACAGAGCAAGACACAGCATTCGACATCTTCCAATTTATAAGTGATGTACGCGCAGGTAAACGACCTTTCACTGACGTTTTAACTGCAGAAGGTAAGCCTTTATTTAATGTATGGCTTGTGGATGCAGAGCAGAATGTTTATGAGCAAGGCGAGCTGAGAGCTGATGTTGTGTCTGCGCAAGCAGAGCTTAAAGGTGAAATTCCTGCCGGTGAATTTGACCCTAAAGCGGTAAAAACGGCACAGGCTTCATCGGGTGGTTTCCTGTCTTGGCTAACACGTGACCGTTAATAGTTACTTTAAATTCATGTTATTAAAAGCCGCTTTACGCGGCTTTTTTTATGCTCCAATATTTATCTTGTAATAATATGTAAAATAAAGTAAGATACGCGCGATAAATGAGCGTGTAATATCCCATGGATGATATAGATATTGTAAAATTATATGATGAGACCGCAGGTCCGGATTCAGAGCTAACGCCTGAAGAGTATCTTTTTGCGATTAAACTTCTTCTTGCGCAAGGCAAGGCATATCAAAAAACCGCTCCAATAATTGCTTACATTCTCGATCCGTTGTTAATGAGTTTTCTAGGGAAAACCCCGAAACGCTCCAATGACCCTCATGAAACATGGATAAACGAAGTAAACATGAATTGTGTTATTCGAATGGACCCGCTTTCATATCCGGAGGCACATAAACTAGCTCAAGTAACCGGCTTAAATCTTATATTCTCCACGCTCGCGAAGATTGCAGCCGCATACACGAAAGCGGAAATCAACAACCAGGAAATACCAGGCGTCCAAACGATTGAAATACCTGATTTTCTGGATATGTACGAGCCGCATCCGGAAAGCCGTACAACAAAGCGCAAGATCAAAATTGACGGTAGAACGAAGCGCATAGATGAGCCTGTCGATGGGCTGTGGATTGCAAAGACGAAAACGCTTATTTACGAATTCAATGATGCGGCCAAAGGGATCGTTGGTAAAAAGATACGTGTTCCATGGGGGACGTATGATTGCCGGACGGGTGGTGCGCTTGCCATGAAGGACATTGACATTGAAAAGGCGGCTGCGGCCATCGCATCAATGCAGGACCCAACCGACCGTGAAGAAATTATCCGCACATTCTTTAAATATGATGAAGAAAATGGCCTTGTATCCAAATTCAACATGTATGTGTTTGACCCGCCGCTCGAGGGCCAGGAAAGTGAAGTCAGCAGAAATCATCGGGCATCTACGCTTACGGCATACACCGTTGCGATACTACGCATGTTTGGGAATGAGGGTGTTCAGTCTCATGAAAATGCGGTCGTGCGTTTTAAAATGGCACAGATGACGGGGGCACTTATGGTGAGCGTTGCGTTGGTTATGGCATCTCTATCTATGTGTAACGTATTTGATAATGTCTTATACGGGATGGATTTAATGAATATAGCCCCCAAATATAGTTATAGTTAGTATTTACAGTTAGAATTAAAAATAACTTATTTGTTATATTTAGGTAATTTATTTGTTGACATAATATTTTTGTGGGTATATAACACTCTCAGTTTTGGTTTTAAATTATGAAAAATACATTTTTAGGAGAGTGTGATATGTCAGAACAAGGATTAGAAAGTCAAGAAAGACGTTGGTTTTTAGGTGTGGCTGGAAAAGGTGCACTAGGTCTAACCGCTTTTGCTGTCGGTGTATCAGTTGCAGACCCTCGGCTACAAGCGCATCGGGTTAGTCATTCCGGAAAAGGTAACGCGCCTGCACCGCTACAGTTGGCTGGCGGCTTTCCTGG
>JAUICS010000082.1 GCA_030427765.1 Alphaproteobacteria bacterium | reverse complement strand
GATAAACTCGGCGGTGCGGGATGGCAGGCACGTAAGTCAAAGGTCAAAAAAGATCTGATGAAAATTGCGGGGCAGCTTCTGGAAATTGCCGCCGCACGTGAATTGCGTAAGGGCGAAAAACTTCATGTAAATGATAACGTGTATCAAGAATTCGCCGCCCGTTTTCCATACCATGAAACAGAGGATCAACGCCGCGCCATTAATGACACGCTGGAAAGTTTAAATAGTGGCCGTCCGATGGACCGCCTTATTTGTGGTGATGTTGGTTTCGGAAAAACCGAGGTTGCCATCCGCGCCGCCTACGTCGCGGCGATGAGTGGTGTTCAGGTTGCCGTCGTTGTGCCGACGACATTGCTTGCGCGCCAGCATTATAAAAACTTTGTCGATCGGTTTAAGGGGACGGGATTAAGGGTTGAACAGCTTTCGCGGCTTGTTAGCGCGCGGGATGCCAAACTTACAAAAGACGGGTTGGCAGAGGGCAGTGTGAATATTGTGATCGGGACACATGCCCTATTGGCACAATCCATAAAATTCGCCCATCTGGGCCTGATGATCATCGACGAAGAACAAAAATTCGGTGTGAAGCAAAAGGAGCGCTTGAAGGAAATGCGTGCCGATGTGCATGTTCTGACGATGACCGCCACACCAATTCCGCGAACATTGCAATTATCACTGACCGGCGTGAAGGAAATGAGCCTTATTGCCACGCCGCCTGTTGACCGTTTGGCCATCCGTACATTCGTGCTGCCGTTCGATCCCGTTGTGATACGGGAAGCCATCATGCGTGAATATTACCGCGGCGGTCAGATTTTTTATGTTTGTCCACGCATTAAGGATTTGAAGGATGTTGAAGACAATCTGAAGGAACTGGTGCCGGAAATTAAAGTTGTGACCGCGCATGGGCAGATGTCGCCATCCGATTTAGAAGACCGTATGAATGCGTTTTATGACGGGCAATATAATTTGCTGCTTGCCACAAACATTATCGAATCAGGTCTTGATATTCCAACCGCCAACACGATGATCGTCCACCGGTCTGAAATGTTTGGCTTGGCCCAGCTTTATCAAATCAGGGGGCGAATTGGCCGTTCGAAGACGCGGGCCTATGCCTATTTAACGTTTGAGCCGAATAAAAAACTGACGGATAGTGCGCAAAAGCGGTTGGAGGTTATTGAGACCCTCGACACGCTTGGTGCGGGATTTCAGCTTGCCAGTCACGATATGGATATCCGCGGCGCCGGGAATTTGCTTGGTGAAGAACAATCCGGTCATATTAAAGAGGTCGGCGTGGAGCTTTACCAGCAAATGTTAGAGGACGCGGTGGCCGCGGCAAAACATGGTGCCGGTATCGAGGATGATGGTGATGACGGTGCATGGTCGCCGCAGATCAATGTTGGTATTTCTGTTCTCATCCCCGAAACATATGTTGAGGATTTGGGGCTGCGTATGTCCCTTTACCGCCGTTTATCCACGCTGGAAACAAAAGATGATATCGAATTATTTGCCGCCGAAATGATTGACCGGTTCGGGGAGTTTCCGGATGAGGTTGAAAACCTTCTGCAAATTGTTGCGATCAAGCAGCTTTGTAAAAAGGCCGGTGTTGATAAGGTTGAGGCCGGGCCGAAAGGCGTAGTCATTGGATTCCACAACGATAGTCCGCCAAATCTGCAGGGGCTTGTTGAATGGATGGCCGCGAAGAAGGGGACGGTATCCCTCCGTTCCGATCAAAAACTGGTCATTATGCGTTTTTGGGAAAAGGCAAAAATGCGGATGAAAGGTGTTGAAAATTTGATGAAAGAACTTGTCTCATTATAAAAAAATCGAATTTCTGTATTTACATATACTTATTTTTATATATAACAAAATGATACCAAAAATTGAGCAGGGACACTATGAAACTACCATTTTCTATTGTGCAAAAAGGCGGGCCAGCGGCTGATTTAACAGACATTGAACGTCTTCTTGGCGGCCGTGACAGTTTTTCCGACTATATGTCACTTGTTTACATGCTCAATCTCATGAACACCGTGAATTTTGAAACGCAGACGGCGTATAATTTCATAAGCGCTATTGAAACGGCATTCGATCAGGATGAACTCGAAGAAGTTGGTTTTACCAAACGTGGCAAGAAAGATATTTCAGTTTATCCAGCAAACGATGAGAATACGGGTAAAAAGGTTAAGAAAAAAGATTGGGATACAGTTCAAAACTTGCTCGAAGCAAAACTGCAGCAATTTGATGAAAATGATCCTGCATTCCCGACAAAACCGGAAAACCTGCCGTTAACACTTAAAAACCTTGTGGCCTTGTGTGAGTTTCTTGGTTTTGGCCAGTCGACGCAGCGGATGATTCTGTTTTTATTTGTTGCCGGCGCGAATACACAATTTACACGTTTCCTGAATGCATTCCTTGAAAACGACCTTGAAAAAATGGGTGCAGGCATAAGTCTATTGCTAGGTGACCCAAAGAAAAAAGATATTTACGCCCAGCTACTGAGCGAAAAATCCGTTATCGCCCGTTACAACATATTTTATAAACAGTTCGGAAATAATTTGCCGGAAGGGGATATGAATTTCTTTCGCGCATTGAACCAACCCGATACAACGGTTGAAGATTTGGTGAGTCAGTTACTGCCGCCGATTACCGATACCGATCTGGATCTTGATGAAGACTATGCCTATTTGGGGGATGAACTCAAATTCATTGAAGATTTGTTGCTGGGTGATGGTGATAAACGTCAGAAAGGCGTGAACGTCCTTATGGTCGGACCGCCGGGTACGGGTAAAACCGAACTTGCAAAGGCTATTGCCAAAAAACATGGAATCAAGCTGCATTCCATTGAAGGAGGGCATCCAACTGTTGGGGCGCAGCGCCGTGAATATGATGAAGATGGCGATCTGGAGGCCATTACATATGTCGATGCGGATGAGGGGAAAAATTCGGGTCCGGCACGGCTTAACATATATGAGCGTACGCAGGCCCTTTTAAAAGACGATCCGTCGTCATGGATTTTGTTTGATGAGGCCGAAGACACGGTTCCGAATTCAAGTGATTCAAGTAAACGTGCCGACCCGGCCAGTAAATTGGGCCTAAACCGTATTACTGAGGAAAATCACCGTCCGGCCATCTGGACCATTAATGATATTGATAAATTCCATCCGTCATTTGTGGACCGTTTTTCATATGTTCTGTACATGGATTATCCGCCAACATTGGTGCGAAAGAAAATTTGGGACCGACGTCTTGAAATGGCTGGATTGGATGTTGAGCAGTTCGATACATTAAAACTTGCCCGCACATATGCCGTATCCCCGCGAACAATTGCCAAGGCCGTTAAAAACGCGGTTCGTACCGGACTCGGGATGGCGGCGGTAACGCAATCCATGCCGGATGTTGTTGATGACGGTCTGCTTGATAAATATACACCGCGCCTGCTTAACATAGGAAAAGAACGTGCGGCAAATCGTATTGGTGCATTGATCAAAAAAGGTAAGGCACGCATTCCATTTTCTATGATTGTTCAGGGACGTGAGGGTACAGGTAAGCAAAGCACGCTTGCTTATATGGCTGAGGAAATGAACATGAATATCCTTGAAGCGTCGATGGAGGACCTTGCAAAACCGACTCAGCAATCGACACCGGAAGATCATGTTGAAAACGCATTTATGCAGGCACAGAAATCCCGCCGTTTTCTGGTGATAAGGGACATTGAACATCTGGCACAAAATCCGAATAACACCGATGGTGTGACATGGCGTAAGCAAGATTTGGTGAAAACATTTATACGTTGTGCGCTTGAGCATAAATTGCCATTCGCCGTGACCAGCGACAATGATCAATTGGATTTCCCGGAAGAATTTACGTTCTTGTTTACCGATCACCTGAAACTTCAAACACTCACGGAGCATCAACGCGGACTTGCATATGAAGTGTATTTCGATGGGAAGGCACCGGCATCCGTGAAAAAGATGGACGGCTTGGTTCCTGATGATTTTGCTATGGTTTCAAAATTAACACGTAAACGTGATGATATTGATGGTGGAAAAATTGTATCGTTGCTTCAGCAACAAGTTGATATTCGTTCTGCGCGGCACCGTACATTAGGATTTTAAAGTAATTTTCTGCCTATAATACGCTGATAACATGAAGGTTTACCTTTTCGCATTGGTGGGAACACAGTAATCTTCATATATGACGATTTTACTCAATCAGGATGATCTCGATACATTTTGTAAATCCGCGGAAGGGGCAGATGCCCTGTTTGTCGATACGGAATTTGTACGTGACCGTACATACTACCCGCGTTTGTGTTTAATACAGCTAGCTATTCAAGGGCAAGATGCCGTTGCGCTTGACCCGATTGTCAGCGATCTGGATTGGTCGCCGCTTTATGATTTGTTTGAAAACAAGAATATCGTAAAGGTGTTTCATGCGGGGCGGCAGGATCTGGAGATCCTTTACAACCTGACGGAAACAATTCCGTACCCGATTTTCGACACGCAGATTGCGGCGATGGTTTGCGGATATGGCGAATCGGTTGCTTATAATACGCTATGTCAGGATATATGCGGCGTTACAATTGATAAGAAGAACCAGTTTATGGATTGGGCGCATCGTCCATTGAAACCGGACCAATTGCAATACGCCCTGAACGATGTGATTTACCTACAGAAAATTTATGTTGACCTCAAAGACCGCATGGAATCATCTGACCGTATGAAATGGGTCAATGAGGAAATGGAAAATCTGATTGACGAATCAAATTATAAAATCGACCCATACGAAACTTGGAACCGTTTGAAGTTGCGGTCAAACAAGCCGCATTCACTGGAGGCCGCACGTCAAATTGCGGCGTGGCGCGAGATTGAGGCGCAGAACCGAAATGTACCGCGTTCCCGTATTATTAAAGACGAAATCATTATGCAGGTATCGAACCTTCTTCCAAAGTCGAAGAAGGAATTTTCAAAAATCCGCAGTTTCCCTGATCATGATAAAAATTTGAAAAACCAGCTGATGGAACTTGTTGATATTGCCCGAAATACACCGAATTCGGCATGTCCACGATTGCCGCAAAAGAATTTTTTATCATCGGATGATAAACCGACATTTGAAATGCTGAAAATGCTTTTGAAAATACAATCGGCAGAATTTTATGTAGCATCAAAAATGATAGCATCGAATGACGATCTGGAAACCATAACGCTGGATGATGAGGCGAATGTGGCGGCGATGAAGGGGTGGCGGTACGAAATATTTGGCCAGTATGTACGATCTTTAAAAAAAGGTGAGCTTGCATTATGTCTTAAGGATGGAAAACTGCAGAAACAGAAATTGTAAAAGCAGGTTGCAACACGGTGTTTTTCATTTAGGATGTGGGTATGACAAAAACGGTATATTTCCTTAGACATGCGAAGGCTGAAAACGGCCTTGATAAGTCAGATTTTGAACGTTCCCTGAATGATGAAGGGGTGGCGCAGGCGAAGGAGCTTGGCGGCCTCATGCGGGATAAAGGATATGAACCCGCGCAGTTTATTGTATCACCTGCAAAACGCACGATGGATACATTTACTAACCTGGGGTTTGATGCAAAACCGGATACGAATGAGAAGCTTTATAATGGTGCCGGTAGTGATTATCTGGATGCCATACAGAATGCCGATGATGGTAAGGATTCGGTATGCGTAATCGGTCATAACCCTTCAATCAGTGACATTACGCGTATGCTTATTGTATCGGGTGATGATGAAATGGTCTTCAAGGTTATATCCGGTTTCAAAAAAGGGATGTTCGTGGCCGGACAGTTTGAGGCCGATCACTGGAAAGACATTCAGGTGAAATCAGGCACTATCACCGACCTCATCCTGACGGATTAATCGGTATTCCCGTCCAGTAAAATTTTTCGAAGTATTGAAATATTGACCGGCTTCTTGGTGGCAAGGGCGTAGCTGTCTGCTTTTTCAACAATGTCTTTCACGGCGGCAAATGAACGCTCCATACGCGGTATAACGTAATTGATCAGATTGTGGTCGATTGTTAACTGCCGATCGTGAAATAATTTTACCATCAGTGCAGATAAGATCGCTTCATCCGGATTTTCAATACGGGCCAATGGGACGGACCGTAGTCGTGACGCAAGATCGGGGATCGAAAATTCCGTCTGTATGGGCGTCATGCGCATGGTCATCAGGCACGTGCCGTTGACTTCTTTAAGCAGGTTATACAGGTGAAAAAGTGTTTTTTCGATGTTTGTATCGCCAATCCATGGGTCGAGCGGGTCGATAATCAAATGATGCCCAAGGTCGTTTACGATTGTGCTCGC
>JAUICS010000081.1 GCA_030427765.1 Alphaproteobacteria bacterium | reverse complement strand
GGGGAAATTTGATCTTGATGATTACATTGCCTACATACATGAGTTTTTAAGCCTTCTCGGACCTGACACGCACATTGTTGCCGTGTGCCAGCCTGCTGTACCCGTTTTGGCCGCCGTCTCGGTAATGGCAAGTCAAAATGATCCGAACCAGCCTATGTCAATGGCACTAATGGGTGGGCCGATTGATACGCGCGTATCCAAAACAAAAGTAACGGAGCTTGCGGAAACACGTCCGCTAAGCTGGTTCAAGCAATCCGTAACAATGGATGTACCGTTCTACTACCCCGGCGGTTTTCGTTCCGTATACCCTGGTTTTATTCAACTTGGCGGGTTTATGTCGATGAATTTGGACCGTCATGTTGGTAAACATATGCAATTCTTCCAACATCTTGTGTCCGGTGATGGCGATTCTGCCAAGGCGCACCGTATATTTTATAACGAATATATGTCTGTCATGGACATTGATGCCGAATTTTACCTCCAAACCGTAGAAACCGTGTTCCAGAAACATTCACTGCCAAAAGGTGAAATGGTCTGGACCAACCCAAAAACCGGTGAAAAAGTACCTGTACGTCCACAGGATATCAAACACACGGCCCTTTTAACGGTCGAAGGTGAAAATGATGACATTTCCGCGAATGGTCAAACAACGTCCGCGCATGATTTGTGTAAAAACCTTATCGGATATAAACAGCACCATCATTTCCAGGAAAATGTCGGACATTACGGTATTTTCAATGGTCGACGCTGGCGTGAACAGATTATGCCGCGTATTCGCGGTTATATTCGCCGCTTTGATAAAAAGCCGGATTCTATTCCTGAAAAAGATCTTTTAATGATTCCCGATCAAAAACCGGCCCAGTGGGACCCGAAAAAACACGGAATTAAGGTCGTGGACGCGTGGAAAAAGAAAAAAGCCGAACGTAAAAAAGCAGAAAAAACAAACGCCTGACGAAACGCTTCATTTTTGGTGCGTTGCCGCACGTCATTTTCTGTACTTGCAGGCCTATCTTGGTAATATATTTTTATATAAAAAATAGAATAGCAAGTTGACAGGAATTGGCACCAAGGTTGTCTACGGGGACTAAGAAAAAATTTCTAAATAAAAATAAAATACACCCCATTGATCTTGTATTACAGGGCGGCGGTTCTAGTTGTGCTTATCAGGCCGGTTATTTGGCACGTTTATTAGAGGAAGACTGGCTACTCATCAGAAACATTACATCCACAAGTGGCGGGACCGTAAATGGTGCGGCTCTTGCGGATGGCATTAATAGTACAGATGATTTTGTTGAAGGTCGCCGCCGTGCGACCGAAAATCTTAAAAACATCTGGAGTGATATTAAGGCGTACAGTCCCATCCCATACCTTCGGACATACGCACAAATGAAGGGGTTTGCAAAATCTGCACATGCCCTTACGACTATATTTACACCAACTATATTCCGCAAATCTAATGATGGAAAACCAGGAATTCGTTGGGATAAAGATGATCCAAATATTCCTGAAGAGATTCTTGAAGATGCCGCAATCCTCACAAACGCTATGCGACAAGCCAATCCGTACGCATCATCAAACATACTAAGATACATTGTTTCCAAGCACATTCCGGATTTTTCGAATATTCAGCGCGGCAGTATTGTACGTTTGCATGCGGGCGCGATGAATGTCAGTCACGATGACCAACCAAAATCCCGTATATTCGGTCCCGGTGAAATATCACCCGAGGTTATTGAGGCCGCAACCAGCCTTAAGGACTTTTTTGAGCCTATTCGTATTGACGGCGTCACGTACCGTGATGGCGGATATATAGAAAACCCGTCAATTGATTCCGTTTTCGGGGATACAAGCTCTCCATCCAAACTGATGATTGCCCTACATGCCCCGCCAAAAGCCATTTCCGCTAAAAGCCAGATTGATATGAAACGGTCGATGGATGAGTATGATATTATGACAGAACAGGCAATTGGCGAGTTTGTTAATTCATCTTGTGAGACAGAAGGGCAATTTGATTGCCATCTTGCCTGTTACATGCCGCCGGAGGGACATAACGACTCTGTACGCATGAACACGGAACCCGGCTATATCGATGATCTGTGGGAAAAGGGATATGAAGCGGCGGAACGTTTCCTACCGACCTTGAAGCAAAATATCGGCCACACATCTACCGTTAACGACACATTGCGCAGCATACGTGCATACGAGCGCACAAACAGCCGCCGACGCGTCGATGACTACCTCCGCCACGCACAAGCATCATAAATCAATTATTATCAGTAGACATTTTTGCCGTTATCACTAGATAATAAACCTATGGTTATGGATATAGAACATCTTGAGGTGCACAAAAGCCGGCGTGCAAAGCGATTGGCATTACGGGTGGATTCCAGCCGCTGCGTCATACGGCTTGTCATTCCCCCGCACACCAGCATGAGGCGTGCAGAGGAATTTGCGTATCTGAACCGTGACTGGATTGCCGAAAAAGTCAGTAATTTTCCAAAAATCATTCCGTTTGAGGATAATGAAACCATCCCGATTTTCGGGCAGGATAAGACGATCAATATTACATACGATGCATCCATAAAGACGACACGCATACGTGTTGAAGATGATCGTATACACGTTCATACCAATCAGGACGACATTACGTCCCGACTATCACGCCACTTAAAGCGCCTCGTAAAGGACGAAATATCAATATTGGCACGGAATAAGGCCGCACGAATTGACAAAAAAATCGATGCCATATCCGTACGTGATACCAAATCACGCTGGGGAAGCTGCTCCTCAACCGGAACATTATCCTTTTCATGGCGGCTAATTTTCGCCCCGTACATTGCACTTGATTACGTTGTCGCCCACGAAGTCGCCCATCTTGTCCATATGGACCATAGCAAGAATTTCTGGTCGCTATGTTGTGATCTCAGTGATGAATACGTTAAGGGCAAGAAATGGATGAACACACACGGCCATACTCTCCACGGATACGGTAGAACTTAAATCTGCTTAATATGATCAAGCGCACCTTGCAAAATCACTTGTGCCGCCAGTTTGTCGATCACCGCTTTATGCTTGCTTCGGCGCATTTCCACCGTTTCATCCAGAAAGTTATGCACGGATTCTGTGGATAACCGCTCATCCCATAGCGCAATCCATATATTCTCTGCCTTTCCGCCATATTCCTCCAATAATGCGGTCTGCATTTCGTGTGCAAATGATCGTGTTACGTCACAGCGCGGCCCCTCACTGCCATCCATATTAACCGGCCATCCGAAAACAAAGCCCTGCACATCATATTCGGCGCAAACATCTTTCAATTCCTGAATATCCAGTGAAAATTTTCGTCGTTTGATTGTTTTTAATGGCGTGGCAATCGACTGCCTATCATCGGATATGGCAAGACCAATTGTCTTATCCCCCAGATCAATACCTAGCAAGCGCGCCGGAAACGGACGCATATCGATAATCTTCTTTAGTTTATCTATCATAACAACATATTGCCTGAATTATGGTGAGGTGCTAGAACATTCTATCAAATACCATGAAAACGGTGTGTAAGCACCTTTGAACAAAGCCTTAAAAGTTGGATGACATTATGGGATTAACAAAAGAAACCGTTTTAAAAGTTGCCGAGCTCGCCCACATAGAAATGCCGGATGACAAACTTGAGCAGCTTTTACCAGATATGAACAACATCATTACATGGGTGGAACAACTGTCCGAGCTTGATACAGATAATGTTGAGCCGCTCGCCAATATATCGGATGAAACCGCCCCACTCCGTGAAGACGTCGTTAATGATGGTGATATTCAAGATAAAGTTCTGAAAAACGCACCGTCAAAGCGCGAAGGGTTCTTCGAAGTTCTTAAAATCGTTGAATAGAAGAGAAAAAATGAACACAGACAATACACAACAAGCTGAACAGGCACGAAAATCATTGGTTCGTAAGCTTCTGATGTTTTCAGGCGCACTCTTTATGATAATGGGCGCCGCCGTATTTTTATATGCTCCTGATATTTCGGCATCAACCGAGGCAGATAACACAACTATCCAGATTGTTGGCGGTATGCTCGGTCTGGTTGGTATATCAGACTTCCTCATTGCAAAAATTATGTTTAAGGACAAATCATGACACGTACAGATATTTTAAATTTTACATTAACAGAATCTCTTAATGAATTGAAAAATAAAAATATATCTAGCGTCGAATTAACTGATGCGTACATCAGCAATATTGAACGGATGGATAATTTAAACATTTTTATTACCAAAAATCTGGAAAAGGCACGCGAGCAAGCAAAAGAATCAGATGCCCGTTACCAAAACGGTACAGCCCGTATACTCGAAGGTATCCCGATCGCGGTAAAAGACCTGTTTTGCACAGAAGATCTTCGCACGACCGCCGCCAGCCATATTCTCGATAACTTTGTACCGCCATATGAATCAACCGTATCCCAGAAGTTAAAGGATGCAGGCACGATCAATCTGGGAAAAACGAATCTTGACCAGTTTGCGATGGGATCATCGAACACAACAAGTTACTTCGGCAATGTTGTTAATCCATGGAGATCAAAAGCCGCGCCGGATGTAGATTTGGTGCCCGGCGGATCATCCGGTGGCTCTGCGGCCGCAATTGCCGCCCGCTGCGCTTTGGCATCCACAGGCACAGATACAGGCGGATCAATTCGTCAACCCGCAAGTTTCTGCGGTATTGCAGGAATTAAACCGACGTACGGGCGTTGTTCTCGTTGGGGTATTGTTGCATTTGCCTCATCACTTGATCAGGCTGGCCCATTTGCACGTAATGTCGAGGACTGCGCGATACTTCTCCGCGAAATGTCCGGCCACGACCCGAAAGACAGCACATCTTCAAAACAAGAGGTTCCAGATTTTCAAGCCGCAATAAACGGCAGCATCAAAGGAATGAAGATAGGCATTCCAAAAGAATACCGTGTAGACGGCATGCCGGAAGAAATTGACGCATTATGGCAGCAAGGCATTGAATGGCTTAAGTCCGAGGGTGCGGAAATCGTTGACATCAGCCTGCCGCATACGAAATACGCCCTGCCCGCCTATTACATCATTAATCCGGCAGAGGCTTCATCAAACCTCGCACGTTACGATGGCGTACGATACGGCCTACGCGTTCCGGGAGAGAACCTTAAAGACACATACAAGAAAACCCGCGCAGAGGGATTCGGCGATGAGGTAAAACGCCGTATTATTATTGGCACGTACGTTCTATCGGCCGGATATTATGACGCCTATTATATCAAGGCTCAGAAAGTACGCCGTCTGATCCTGAACGACTTTTTAGAAGCTTACAAAAAATGCGATGTTATTTTAACGCCAACCGCGCCGTCCGCCGCGTTCCCGATAGGTGAAAACGAAGACGATCCAATAAAAATGTACCTTAATGACGTATTCACGGTTGCGCTGAACCTTGCCGGCCTTCCCGGCCTATCTGTGCCCGCAGGCGTAGACAAGAATGGATTACCGCTTGGACTTCAGATTGTTGGCAATTTGTGGGATGAAGCCACCGTATTTAATGTCGCTCAAAAGATTGAAAATGCCGCACAGTTTAATTTCAAACCTGAAATTATAGAAAAAATGGCAGCATAAAAAAATTAATGTATATCAAATCATTAAAATATTTTATTAAAGCCAAATATTATCTTTTCCTGCTAGTATGTACGTTTTTTATCTCCCAAGATGCGTACGCGGAAAAACCACTGGATAAAGCGGATGGCATGAAATATTACGAAAATTGTATGATGAAACACAAACCTATGCTGAAACGGCAAGATTCATTGAACGCCCTATGCGCATGTGCGGCCGCACGTTATACAACTTACATGTCGGTTGAGGATGTTTTAGTTATGCGTACAGATACGCTTCCCGGCCGAATGGCGCAGAACAAAATGCTGCTGGAAGTCCTGACACCATGCCTGGAATACCCCGTATCCGATATTCTGGAAGAAGAATGCCTGACAGGCGATGCTTTTAATCACCTTAATGATGAAACGAAGCTGGATATATGCCTATGCGCGTCTTATGAAATATCAGAGCAAGTCAGCTCCCTCGGGCGAGAGTTTATGCGGTCGATGCTTGTTAAAAACCCGACTTTAGGTGACCCCATCGACGCATTTATGAATAACCCGCAATTTCTTGCACTGTCGCGACAGGTCGTTAGGGATTGTATTCAAACGTATCAGTGATTATATAAAGGAAGATTTACAGGAGATAAGACATGGCAACGTTGCTAAAAGGCGAAACAGGTGAATGGGAAATCGTAATCGGGATGGAGGTCCATGCCCAGATCATCAGTCACTCCAAGCT
>JAUICS010000080.1 GCA_030427765.1 Alphaproteobacteria bacterium | reverse complement strand
CAACCACAGGGAAAAATGGTGGTTGAGCTATCTCTAAATGGAATCTAGAACCAATTGGGAATAGGAAATTGATGTAGCCCCTGACCAAAAATTATCTTTTTGTTATGATTTCATATCCTTTCCAGATGTCAAGATTTCTTAATTTTATCATCTGAATCTCATGCTTTTCGAGATATTTATGGGCTATGAAAAAAACCGTTAAGGAAATAGACTTTTTTAAGAACATTCGTGAAATAAGGGAATGTGATTTTGGCGTATTCTATTTTTTTGATGGACTGGTCATATCTGAAATCAAGGAAGGGGTGGTCTTTAATTGGTCCATGGCGAAGAAGATCATCAATATCGCCTACGATGTCCTTGGAAAGGACAATCCCATCGCCTATATTTCAAACCGCATCAACAACTATTCGGTTGTGCCAACCGATTGGCTGAGATTCTACAAAAACAGACACCAGCTCGAATTTTACTCCGTGGTGGCCTACAATAAGGGCGGATTGTCCAGTATTGTTCTGGAAAAAATGTTCTTCAGGGAAAGCATTCGTCAATTCTCTGACCTCGAAACCGCCATTAAATGGAGCATCTCTAAAATCAACGACAAGAAATTTGGGCTAACGCCCTATGTGGAATAGTGCATCACCATCCAGCATCGACGGTAGGCAGGTTTGAATACGGCCTTCACCAAGCTGCTTACCCGTTTTGGGATCATAAGAAAACACACGCTCCCCATGGAATCGATTGGCAATTGATTCGAGCTCCATATACGTTTGCTCATTCCGTTCACCATACTTGATTTCACGGATGTACTGCGCCGCGTAGACATACTCACCATCGCCCAAACTGACGAGACCGTGCCGGTCGATATGCGCACAAATAATCGCGGAACCAGGATTGTCACCCGACACCTCAAGCAAATTTCTGTGTTTTGTCGCATGCAAGTTCTTGTTATTGAATTCCTCATAAAGATAATCAAGAAACACATCCTCATACCCGACAACCGCAGGGATTGCCGCATATTCCTCAATCTTCGCAATAATATCTGATAAATCGATCATAGGAGGGTAATACGATATTTCTTTCTATAATACGTTCTTATTTCGGTTTCGCCTACAGCGTTCTGAGCAATAACGAACCTCATGCCATATATCCTTCCATTTTTTACGATATGAAAAGGGTCGATTGCAGACAGGGCAGATCTTTTCCGGCAAATCCGATTTCTTTTTCATGTGAATAAACCATGCGCAGTGTTTTGGTAAAACAGCGGTTATGATAATATGATTCGCAAATTCTTTTTATTCTAAAATAACTTCTACGATAAAAAACATGCTTACAGCCCGCACCATCGGCAGATACTGCTTAGGATTCCTGTTTATAATAGCATTTGCTGCGTTCAGCCCCGCACACGCATCCGAACCGGCATTACTGACAAATTCAGGCGAATGGTCCGCATATACATTCACGGAAAATGATAACCTTGTCTGTTACATGGCCAGCACCCCGCAAAAAGATGAGGGGGACTACACAAAACGCGGCGAGATATTTGCCCTGATTACACACCGCCCGTCAGAAGACACGAAAAACGTGTTTAGTTACATCACCGGATACACGTATAAACCGGACAGCGAGGTTAAACTTCGTATCGACAGCAAGACATTCACATTATTCACGCAAGACGATACGGCATGGGCACCGGACGCGGAAACAGACGACCGCATTGCCGATGCCATCCGCAAAGGAAACCGTATGACAATCGAAGGGGTTTCCAGCCGCGGAACAAAGACAAAAGATACATTCAGCCTTAAAGGATCAACGGCCGTTCACGACGCCATAACCGAGAAGTGCAACATTAAGTAAATTATAAGAATGAGTTACACCAACAACTTGTTTATAACTGATACAAAATCTTCGCCGAATCTTTTCAAATTGCCGTCCCGCATTTACGCTCGAATCATCTCATTGAAAATCAATCATGCGTTAGGTACGGCCCTGTCTTTAATGAACGTCTTCATGAACTCCATCATTGTAATTCCCCGTTACAATTCCATTCCAGATAACTCCGCGAACCCTACTCCATAGGACTCCAAACGATGCCATTCAAATCCATTTCCAATCTCATCTGTCGATATTCCGGTTTCCGTCGCCGGACCTTCATAACAAAAGGTGGAATGCCGCGGCTTCGTTACGTATTTACAACAGGTGCATTCACGGCATTTTGCGCCGTCAGTGTACTATCCGCATATTTAGATAAACAGGCTCCAAACACCGTCATCATGCCGGACGTACTATTCCAGCGCACATTCCCGGTCACCAGTGTCGATATCGAAAAATACTTCCTTCAGGAACAGGCATCCGCCCAGGACACTGACAATATCGCATCAGATTTGAAAACAATGGGCAAAACCATTTCCCATTATTTTAACGATGTCGAAAAATCACCATTAAAACGTTTCTGGACGGCAATGACGCAGCTCCCTTCCGAGAACCTTACCGAATATGAGATGGTAGAGACAAAAACGGATGTATCCGAACAAAACATCGTATCCGCCGCATTAACAACCGATATGGACAGCAAAAAATCAAGAACGCCCACACCAAGCGGCTCGGGTGAAAACGATGACAAGACAACGGCGTCCATTCAAAAAGATAAAGTCCTGAAAGTAAAAAGCGGTGATACACTTGCCGGCATTCTCCAAGATACGGGAATTGACGGCGACCAGGTATACCGCATTGTTCAGGCAATAAATAAAGTTTACGACCCGCGTCACATTCAATCCGGACAAACAATGTCCATTTCATTTGCGGAAGAGGGGACTAGCGACTTTCAATCTTTGAAATTGCCACTTGATAACCTTCGCACACTGGAAGTTGTGATGAAGGACGATGAAAACATTAATGCGAATATCAAGGCGGAAGAGCTACATACAGAAATCCGCGCCAAACGCGTAAATGTAAAACACTCACTTTACCAAACCGCCTTAAATTCTGGTATTCCATCATCCGTAATCTCAAAAGCCATTCATCTTTATTCATGGGACATCGATTTCCAGCGTGATGTCCGCCGTGGTGATGAGCTTGAGCTTCTTTACGAAGTCATGGTCACGAAAAAGGGTAAAGTTGTAGATACTGGTGATCTTCTTTATGCGTCTATTGAAACACTGGGCAAGAAAATGCCGGTTTACAGATACGCACTAACAAACGGACAAGTTGCCTATTTCGAACCAAACGGCAGTAGCCTCCGCAAGGCCCTGATGCAAACACCGGTTGACGGCGCACGCATTTCATCCGGTTACGGCATGCGCAAACACCCTGTCCTTGGATATTCCAAAATGCATAAAGGTGTTGATTTCGCAGCCCCAACAGGAACACCTGTCTACGCCGCCGGTGACGGGGTAATTGAGAAAGCGTCTCGTTTCGGGAGCTACGGAAATTATGTCCGCATTAAGCACATGAATGGCTACAAAACCGCCTACGCCCACTTAAATGGTTTCGGAAAAGGCATTAAGTCCGGTGTGCGGGTTGAACAGGGTGATGTCATTGGATACATCGGATCAACAGGCCGGTCGACAGGGCCGCACCTTCATTACGAAGTCCTGGTTAACGATACGCAAGTAAATCCGCGTAACCTGAAACTACCAAAAAGTATTCAACTTGCCGGTAAGGACCTTGAGGATTTCAACCGTAAAATGGGTGAGTTAAGCAACCAGTTTGCATCACTTGTGGCCGGTGTTCGCTACGCTCAGGTATCTGCAGACGAACTGACTGTTCAGTAATTCAGGACGACTTAAACCAGAAAAACCGCAACACATAAACGGCAATCATTACGGCCGCCATAATGAACCAGAATATGGCGTATTGCAGATGGTTATTGTTAATTTCAACCTTCGGATCATGCGGCAAAACCCCGCCCATCAGCCCTGGAACTTCAGAGTAGAAAATAAGCGGCAGGGGCGCATCAATACCATAATGTAGTGCCAGATCATTTACATCCGCGCGAAACCAGTTATCTGTTTCAGGTGTGTTTTGCGGAACAAAACGGCTGACACCGCGGCCGTCCTTAACATGCCCTTGCAAGCGGACAAGACGGCGATAAACAGGACGCAAGTTATCTTTGTCTTCAATCCATCCCAAATTAACAAAAATGGCGGAACCATCAACAAAACGAAATGGAAGTATAGCATGAAAACCAACGTTACCGTCATGTGTTCTAGGGCCAATGAAAACTGGGTCGCTGCTAACAAAAACACCGTCAACATAACCGCGTTTATAAGGGTATTGATCGCCAGCCGCATCTTCAATAATTGATGCATCGAGTTGCACCTCTTGCGCATTTACGAATTGCTCCACGGCAATGGACTGAAGAATATTCTGTTTCCATTCAAGACGCTGTAACTGCCACATGCCTAACGACACGAGTACACCAACGCCAATAACAAGCAATACGGTTGCGATATAAGGAAATTTACGGATTTGCTTGCTAGCTTGCGAGTTCATCAAGATCCTTATACAGCTCTAACGCTTCTGGGTTTGCAAGTGCCTCAACATTCTTTACAGGACGACCGTGAATGACGTTGCGTACCGCCAGCTCAACAATCTTGTTCGACTTCGTCCGCGGAATGTCCGCAACCTGAATACATTTGGCCGGTACATGTCGCGGTGATGCACCGGAACGAATGCGTTTGGCGATGGTTTTAATCAAATCACCGGTAAGCTCTACACCGTCTTTAAGGCGCACAAACAGAATGACGCGCACATCACCCTGCCAATCCTGACCAACGGCCAGACTTTCTATGACTTCCGGAATTTGCTCTACCTGACGATAAATCTCGGCCGTACCGATACGTACTCCGCCGGGATTCAGCGTTGCATCCGAACGTCCGTGAATAATCAAACCGTCATGCTCCGTACGTTCAACCCAGTCGCCATGGCACCAGATATTATCGTATGACTCAAAATATGCGGCCTTATACTTTTCACCCGACGGGTCATTCCAGAATTGCACCGGCATACTCGGGAACGGCTTTGTGCAAACGAGTTCACCACTGCCTGCGCCCGCCGGAATTGGCGTACCGTCATCATTGAATACACTTACAGCCATCCCTAAACCCGCGCCCTGAATTTCGCCGCGCCAAACCGGGGAAATCGGATTACCAAGTACGAAACAGGATACAATATCCGTACCGCCGGAAATCGATGCCAAATGCAGGTCAGACTTAATATGTTCGTACACAAAGTCAAAGCTTTCATGCACAAGAGGTGAGCCAGTGGATGTAACTGCCTTCAAAGCAGATAAATCATGTGTACTGCCCGGATGAATGCCTTCTTTCTTCATCGCATCGATATATTTCGCCGATGTGCCAAACAGCATACATCCATGCCTGCTGGTATAATCCCACAATACATTGCCATCCGGATAAAACGGGTTACCGTCAAACAAAAGCAATGTTGCCTCACTCGCCAGCGCGGTAATCAACCAGTTCCACATCATCCAGCCACATGTGGTGAAATAAAAGACCTTATCACCGCGTTTAATATCACATTGAAGCTGGTGTTCCTTCATATGCTGGATAAGCGTACCGCCATGGCCGTGCACAATGCATTTCGGAACGCCGGTCGTGCCGGATGAAAACATAATGAATAAAGGATGATTGAATTCAACTCGCTCAAACGCGATATCACCCGCAGAAAAATCGGCGATAAAATCATCCAACAACGATGTATTCGTCAGTTCCGAAAGATCCGGTGTATCATTCAAAAACGGCACGATAATTGTTTTTTGAAGGCCTTTGATTTTCGGCTGTATCTCCTTGATCTTTTCAAGGCAATCTTGCGGCTTCCCGTTATAAAGGTAACCATCAACGCAGATCATAACCTTTGGCTCAATCTGACCAAAACGGTCGACAACGCCCTGAATACCAAAATCCGGAGAGGCCGACGACCAAATCGCGCCAATCGCCGATGCCGCCAGTGCACCAAAAATTGTTTCCGGCATATTCGGCATATATCCGGCGACGCGGTCGCCTTTTGTAACGCCAGCCGCTTTCAACGCCTGCACCAAACGGCTAACAATATTATAAACTCCCTCAAACGTAATTTCGCGTTCCTGCCCGCGCTCATCACGAAAAATCATAGCAACGCCATCATCACGTCTACGCAGGAGGTTTTCGGCGTAATTTATAGAGCCGTTTGGAAAGAATATCGCGCCAGGCATTTTGTCTTCGTTCGCCAGAACAACATCGCCCTTATCACCAATAACATCGCAAAAATCCCAGATTTTATTCCAGAAATCGGGCACGTTTTCGACAGACCAATTCCAGATATCGTCATAAGACGAAAACGATACATTATATTCACCCGCAACCTCATCCA
>JAUICS010000079.1 GCA_030427765.1 Alphaproteobacteria bacterium | reverse complement strand
TATTCAACGCTTCACACAAACGATTCCTTCTCGGTGTTTAACCGTCTATATGATCTGGATATCCAGCCAGGTATGATCGCGGGTGCCGTTATCGCCGTATTTGCCCAGCGTTTGGGGCGACGTCTGTGCTCGGCATGTAAGGAAGAATACAGCCCGTCGGATGAGGAGAAGGCGTTACTGGATGTACCGCCTGAAGAAGATATAAAGATATTTAAAGCCAAACAGGGCGGATGCCCACAATGTGGGGGGCAAGGATATAAAGGCCGTATTTCGATTGCCGAGATTCTGTTAATGGATGATGAAATGAATGAAGTTGTCGAGAAAAAAGGCTCAAAGGCTGAATTAAAAAGGGTTTCTGCGAAAAAAGGTTTTAAAAGTATGCGTGATGACGGTATACTTAAGATCAAGGAAGGTATTTCCGATATCCCATCAATTTCTAAAATCGTATCTTTAGAAGACATATAAAATATTTAGGTTAGGCCATGGAGCGTTACAGATACAGAGCTGTTAATGATAAAGGGCGTCAAATTCGCGGGGTGCTGCAGGCGGCAAACGAAGCGGATTTGTACAACCAGCTTCAAAAAATGAACATGGAGCTGTTGCAGTGTTCTGCCGTCAGCTCAAAATCCGGTTCTCTTCTATCACTTAACATTCGTAAGGTCGCTGTTCGTGATCTTATCCAGCTATATATCCAGTTTGAACAAATGCAGGATGCCGGTATCGGTCTGTTGGAAACATTGACGGATATCCGTGATACGACAACGAACGGGTATCTGAAAGATATTATGAGTGAGGTTTATAGGGATGTGTCCGAAGGGACCTCATTGTCAGGGTGGATGACATGCAGATCAAGATACGTAAGGCCACACGTTACCCGATGATTTTGACATTTGTCGTTATCATAACGATTTCCGTCATGATGGGCGTTGTTGTTCCGGAAATTACAGATTTCTTGAAAGAAATGGATATTGCTCTCCCGATGTATACGGTTGCGTTGATTGCAACATCCTCATTCTTTGCGGAGTATTGGTATTACGTTATTTCGGCGCCGATTGTCCTGTTTGTTATGTATAAGGTCATGCGTAAGAATATGCCAGGATTTGCGTATGCGATGGATAAATGGTTTTTGAAAGCGCCTGTTTTTGGTGAACTTATACGAAAAATATCAATTGCGCGTTTTGCCCAGAC
Source organism: Alphaproteobacteria bacterium (assembly GCA_030427765.1). Lineage (GTDB taxonomy): Bacteria > Pseudomonadota > Alphaproteobacteria > Micavibrionales > Micavibrionaceae > JAUICS01. The sequence goes on along the minus strand of JAUICS010000079.1, from coordinate 5,187 downwards.
ATTTGGTGCGCTGTATGCGAGCGGTATTGATGCTATTCGTGCTCTCGAATCATCAAAAAAGACGGTTACAAATCTGTATCTAATTGAATCCCTCGATAATATCATTGAGTCGGTGAAAACCGGTTCTTCGTTGTCAGAGGCATTTAAAAACACAGGTGAATTCCCGTCTCTGGTGATACGTATGTTGCGAATTGGTGAAGAATCCGGGGAATTGCAACAGACATTGGAACAGGTTACGAATTTCTATGCGAACGACGTTGATGAATCTGTCGGAAACATGATCACGATGATCGAGCCGACATTGACGTTTGTTATTGGTGGTATGTTGCTCTGGATTGCCGCTGGCGTGTTCGGACCGGTGTACAGCAGCTTCGATACAATGGGCTTATAAAGACTTAGGTGATATCACATGGCGGGATCCGTCGGAAACATAGGTGGAAAAAGATTATTAACGGCAGTTGTCCTTGTGGCAATAAATGCGGTTATTCTTGCTGCGCTTTATTGGTACATCGTTGAGGAAAACGATAATCTCCAAAGGCAGTTGAAACGCAAAGACTCTGCCATTCGGAATGCGCAAACGCAAGTATCCGAAATACGATACGACCGTGAGAAGCTTGTCGAACTTCAGGATGATTACGAACGTATCCTTGAATCCGGCTTTCTGCAAAATCAGGATCGTCTGATTATTCAACGAAATTTTGATGAAATGGCAAATGTCAGTAAAATAATAAATGCGAACTATAACGCAACACGTGGCCAGATTATTGAGAATAACGAGGCGAAAGAGGCCGGTTATGCACTTATAAAGACGGATTTACGTGTTGATTTATCGGCCATTGATGACATCAAACTCTATAATTTCTTGTATTTGATTGATCACTATTACCCCGGATTAACGAATATTCAGAGGTTTAAGATTGAAAAGGTTAAAGAGCTTTCGAAGGCATCATTGATTAAAATGACACGCGACGACCCTGAGCCACTCGTTGAAGGGGCATTGGAATTTGAATGGTTAAGTATGGTTAAGGAAGAAGACCTTAAAGATAAGTTTTAAGTACGTTTAATATGTTTGAAGCAAAAAGTTATAGATACAGACGGCAAAAGTGGAAGATCAGGAAAAGTAGTTTTCTTGTACTTTTTGCATTGGGTGTAAGTATTTATGGTTATCAGGCAATCGCGCAAACCGATCAATCGCAAGGTGGCCATCAGGGTGGTCAGCTGGGTGGCCAGTTAGAGATTCAGGTTGAAACGGATACGCTTGATACTGGTTTGCTTCCGACAATTGATATTGATTCATCCGTTCAAAATTCAATCGAAAATGCATCGTCCAGTGGCGAGAATAATGTTGATGAAGACGATGGGGCAGAAGGGCTTTCTGTTCTCGAAAGCCAAATTCTAGGACGGGATAGAAATATTCCACGTGCGCCTACTGAATCAATCATTGAAGAAACAGCCGAAAGCAACGGTATCGATCTTGACGCTGACACACAGGTAGAAAGTGTTCCAGCGGCACAGCCGATTGATCCGGTAAGCACAATGACGGATATCGCCGATACGCCCGATATAGATGATATAGGGGCATCAGGTGAGCAAGAAAATCAAAATGGCCTGATTGATACGGATATTTCAGACAATGATGTCATGATTGACGAATTGATGAATGAACAATTCAGTTCGTCTATGGACCCGGACGAACGGCAGTACTCAGATATACCGGATATCCCGTCATTGCTTTATTTTCCGCGTCAGATTGCTTTGATCAAGGAATTCGAGCTGGGCTTGCTTGCGCCTCCGCCGGAAACAACGGCCGTGCCGGATGAAAAAAACCCTGTTATGGCCCCGAAAACAACAAACGCCATCCGTGAATTGTTCTTAAGTGGGATTTTGTATACGAATGATGAACACTGGATAGTCTGGTTGAATGGTAAGCGTCTTGTACCTGGTAAACTGCCGAAGGAGATATTTGATCTTCGCGTAAATAAGGAGTTTGTGGAGCTTGTATGGCATGATTTGAACACGAACATTGTCTATCCAGTCAGATTACGTCCAAACCAGCGTTTTAATCTTGATTCCCGTTTATTTATGCCAGGTTGATAATGACCTCGCCACCAAATGCCATTGATGTCCAGAATGTTGATTTAGGGTATACCGGCAGCGAGGTTGCCAATGACCTATCCCTCAGTATCAAAAGCGGTAGTACATTTGCTTTGGTTGGCGGTAACGGTGTTGGTAAAACCACACTGATCAAATCCATTATAAGTTTGCGTGATCAAACCGCGGGCGAGATCAAAATTTTCGGTTTGGAAAAATCAAGCAAAGAGGCGCGAAAATCATTTGGTTATTTGCCAGAACGCTTCGACCCGCCGCCATTCTTATCTGGCGTGGAGTTTATCAAATTTACCCTGCGTCTTTACAGCGCGTCTTTAAACAAAGTCGATATGCTGGGAATGGCCGATGTTGTTGACCTCCGTCATAGTGCACTTGATAAAAAAATAAAAACGTATTCAAAAGGAATGCGTCAAAAATTGGGCATTATGGCCATACTGCTGAGCGGCGTTAAATTGCTTATCCTCGATGAACCGATGAGTGGCCTTGATCCCATGGCTCGTGTGGCCGTAAAGGACCTTATCATAAAGGCTAAGGGGCAAGGCAAAACAATCTTCTTAAGCTCACATATTCTGGCCGATATTGATGAAATATGTGATGAAATGGCTGTTCTTCATAAACAAACATTTATGTTTGTCGGAAAACCTGCCGATTTAAAAACACAATTGAAAGAAGACAGTCTGGAACGCGCTTATTTAAAATGCATACAGGGCGAATGACCGAAAATTATGTTTATAGTTTGCAATAATCGCTTTAAAGCGGTTTATTCAAGGGCTTTAAGCTATGTATAATATGAGAAGTTAATTCTAAGCTTATTTCTAGACATTACTTCCTTATGATAAAGACTTTCAAAAATATGTACGCGTACGGACCCAAAATACTTATTTTAAGTGTTGTATGTGCGGTTTCGTTTCTGTCCTCTGCAGCTGCGGATGAAGATGGGATCATGATTTATGCGCAGATGGAGCAGCAAAATATCTTGAACCGTCCAGAAAACAATTCGTATAACAACGCCGATGCAGTTATGCAGGGCGGGCAGCAGGCTTCTGACGCAGATGGCGGACGTCCACTACCAAATGCTCCTGATAACGCGCGTCAATTCGGCATTGACCCTACAACGGGTGAAAGAACCTATTATGACGCAGGTAAGGTCGAACCGGAATCAGAATTCTCTGATGGACTGCTCAGAAAGGCTGATCCAAAATCCGACCCTGGACGAAAAGTTGTTATTGTGAAGGAAGAAGCGGGCCCAACTGACCAAAAATCACTGACAGCCCTAGCCATTCAGGCGATGCGCGAGAATCGTTATGAGGCGGCATTGGCATATTATAACCGTCTGTCACAGCGTAATCCGAATGATAAAGTTATTTCACTTGGTAAGGCGATTGCGCTCCAAAAACTGGGACGTAGTGACGCGGCGCGTCAGGCGTATGAACATGTTCTGCAAATTGACCCCGAGAATGTTACGGCAAAGATAAACCTTGCCGGTATCCTTTCACTGGATAACCCTTCGGTATCGTTACAACGTACACTGGAGCTTTATAATCAAAACCCGGAAAAATCGGAAATTGCAGCCCAGCTTGGTATCGCGTATGCTGAACTTGGGCGTTATGAAGATGCCGCCCGTTACTTGAATATTGCACGCTCTATCGATCCGACGAATGCATCGTATTATTTCAACATGGCCATTGTTGCGGAACGGGTAAAAGATCATGAAAAAGCCGTGCAATATTACGAAAAGGCACTGGAACTGGATGCCATTTATGGTGGGGGCACGGCCATATACCGCGATACCATCTATGATCGTTTAGCCAAAATCCGTAACCGCTAGAACGTCTTGGCATGGATCACGTATCCTTCGTTTATGATATTGTTCACATCGTCATAATAACGTTCTTGGGATTGTGCTTCGGCAGTTTCGCATCCGCACTGATATATCGTATCCCCCTTAATATCCCGTTCGTGTTTCATTCAAAGAAGGCAAAACCGATACGCTCTGCATGTCCGAAATGTGGTCATGTTCTTTCTACCATCGACCTTATACCGGTACTTTCATACATGTTTACGGCCGGAAAATGCCGTTATTGCGGGGCAAATATAGGTGCAATCTATCCTGTGCTGGAGCTTGGAACGGCTGGGTTGTGCGTGTTGATATATATTTTTCTGGGAATTTCGGCAAACGCGGTGTTGTTTGTTCTTCTTATTCCGTTCCTGATTAGCATGCTTGTCATTGATATTAGGCATTACCGCATACCAAATATATTGGTGGTCATCATGGCGGCTTTGGGACTTATCAGGATTGTGTACATGAGTATATATTTGCCGCTTACACATCATGGGCTTGTTGATCCGGTGACGATTGTATTGCCTTTTATCTCGGCAATTATATTTGGTGGATTTGCATTTGCTATACGTGGGCTAGGTGCATTTATACTTAGGAAAGAGGCGTTGGGAATGGGGGATGTAAAACTGTTTGCCGCAATTGGGTTATGGCTGCCTGTTTCCATGCTTCCGAATTTTCTGATTTTGGCAGGGGGAATCGGAATTGTATTTGGCATAATCTGGCGACTGACTCAGAAAACGAACCTGTTTCCATTCGGGCCGGCAATAATCGTATCTTTTTCGATATGTTTTTTATTAAAAGCGTTGGAAATTAATACCCTGTTAATTAAAATTTAGAATGATAGGGAAAGAGATTATTCTACGAAACCGCCTTTATGTTCTTATAAAATTATAATTTATTTCAGGAGTTACCATTGGATATTACACAGTTACTTGCATTCGTATTACACAATGATGCTTCCGATTTGCATTTGAGTCCGGAAAATCCGCCGATTATCCGTGCAAAAGGCGCGTTGAAACGTATTAAAGCAGATTTGTTAAAAAGTGAAGATATTCGAACGATGCTGTATTCGGTTATGACGGATGAGCAGCGTGCTGAATACGAAAAAGAGATGGAGCTCGATTTCGCCATTTCATTCGGGGAAAGCTCCCGTTTTCGTGTAAATGCATTTACGAATCGTTACGGGTCCGCAGCGGTTTTTAGAACGATTCCATCCAAAATTCCTTCTATGGACCAGC
>JAUICS010000078.1 GCA_030427765.1 Alphaproteobacteria bacterium | reverse complement strand
GGCATTTATGATGACGCCAACAATTATATTGGGTGCATTGGCGGGCAGTTATGTCCTGAAGACCATTCCGGGCGATTACGTTATTATGATTATCTTATGTGTGTGTTCGCTCGGCTTGGTCTACTCAATTATGCGGTTTTCAAGAAAAACGGAGAAAGGAACAAAAGATACATCCGCGGATCTTGGTCCTGTAAAATACTGGAAACTACTGATCATTCTGTCAGGAATATTGATCGGGTTTTACGATGGTGTATCCGGGGCAGGGGGCGGTGTCATCCTCATTGCCATACTCGGTCTTATCCTGCGCGAAAATATCAAAACCATCATCAGTATGGCCAACTGGATAAGTGCAATCAGCCTGTCTTCCGCGGCTTTATCATTCTTATATCATGGTTTATTGGACGTATACTTACTTACCATTATGATTCCCTGCACAATCCTTGCCGGCTTTACAGCGGCCAAAATTGCAAACGCCGTTCCAGAACGCATTTTGCAAGGAATGTATACCGTAACCCTGATGATTTTACTCATATATTTAGTGGCTGATCAGGTAGGACTATAAAAAATTACGGTTTTTTGCGAAAACCACTTGAAATTTTTTTCGAATTCTGGCTTATGGACATTTACCGTCGCGGGTGTGGCGGAATTGGTAGACGCACTGGTTTTAGGTACCAGCGGAGTGATCCGTGGGGGTTCAAGTCCCTCCACCCGCACCATTTTAATTTGGGTTTGTAGTCATTATGCAGGTTAAACAGCTTAAAAAAGAAGGTTTAAAGTCCGAAATCGAAATCACGGTTGAGGCAAAAGAACTAAATCAGAAAATTGATCAACGCCTTATGTCTATCGGCAGTCAGGCGCGTGTTAAAGGTTTCCGTCCCGGTAAAGTTCCATTAAACATTCTTCGTAAAAACTATGGTCGTATGATCATGGGTGAAATTCTTGAGCAAACTGTCAATGAATCTACGGATAAGGCATTACGCCAAGAAGGTATTAAGCCTGCAAACCAGCCAAAAATTGAAATTCAGAAATTTGATGATGGTCAGGATCTTGTTTACAAGGTCGAGGTCGAAGTATTCCCAGAATTCAAGGTTATGGACTTCAAATCAATTGAGATTGAGAAGCCTGTTGCCGACGTTGATGAAGACGAAATACAAGAAGCTATTAAACGCGTTGCATTCCATAGCCGCGAGACAAAGCCACTTGAAAAACCACGCGCAACAAAAGAAGGTGACATTGTTGAAATTGATTTTGATGGTGAAACATCGGATGACAACGTTAAACATCCAGGTATGCAAGGCAAAGGTGCAAAGCTTGAACTGGGTTCAGGCCAGTTTATTCCGGGCTTCGAAGAACAACTTGTCGGTAAAAAATCAGGCGATAACGTTGAAGTCAACGTAACATTCCCAGAAAATTATTCAGCAACCGAACTTGCAGGTCGCCCGGCTAAATTTGATGTAACAATTAACGCCGTCATGGAATCTGTTGAACCGGAAATCAATGATGATTATGCCAAGAATGCAGGTTTCGATAGTCTTGACGCACTTAAAAAAGACATTGAAAAGAAAATTGGTGCGGAATACGAAAACATTAGCAAAAACAAAATGCGCCGCGCATTACTTGATATTCTGGATGAAAAGCATGAATTCGAGCTTCCAGAATCCAATATTGATTTGGAATACAAACAGATAACGCAGCAAATTGAAGCAGAACGTCATCAGGCGCATGCACATGATCATGACCACGGTCCGGATCACACACATTTGTCTGAAGAAGAGCAAGCAGATTACAAAGACATTGCAAAACGTCGTGTAAAACTTGGTCTTATCCTTGCTAAAATTGGTGAGGATAACAACCTGACCGTTGGGGACGCCGATGTTCAGCGTGCAATTATGGTTGAAACTCAGAATTATCCAGGACAAGAGGCACTTGTTCAGGAATATTACAAAAACAACCCGAATGCGGCAGAGGCCCTTCGCGCAAACATCTTCGAAAACAAAGTTGTAGAATTCATCCTTGAGCTTGTGAAGGTTAAGGAAACAAAAGTCAGTGCCGAAGAACTAACACGTCAAGATGACGATGAAGACGAGGCACCTAAGAAGAAATCAACGGCTAAAAAGTCGACTGCAAAGAAGACAACTGCGAAAAAAACAGAAGCCGATGAAAAGAAAGAGCCTGCAAAAAAGGCTCCTGCCAAGAAAAAAGCTTAATCGGCTTTATCCAGGGTTTTTCTTATTTTTTACCACTCTTTGGGCTTGCACGTCACTGCGTGCAAGGCTAGCTTAGTAGTAGATGATTCTAAATTTTCAAATTTGTTCTAAAGGAAAGTCAGCGTTCTATGAGAGAAGTCGATCCAATTGATGTATTTAACAATACTCTTGTTCCAATGGTTGTTGAGCAAACAAACCGCGGGGAACGATCATACGATATTTATTCCAGACTTCTAAAAGAACGCATTATATTTCTGACTGGTGGCGTTAATGATCATGTGTCTAGCTTGATTTGCGCCCAGCTTCTGTTCTTGGAATCTGAAAACCCTGATAAAGACATATCGTTCTACATTAACTCACCGGGTGGTGTTGTAACGTCCGCAATGGCTATGTATGACACTATGCAATATATCAAACCAAGCGTTTCAACCGTCTGTATCGGTCAGGCGGCTTCCGCAGGATCACTTCTATTGACCGCGGGTGAAAAGGGTAAGCGTTTCAGCCTTCCTTATTCACGTATCATGCTACACCAGCCCTCTGGCGGGGCGCAGGGTATGGCATCCGACATTGAAATTCAGGCAAAAGAAATTCTTCGCATTCGTGAAATGCTTAATAAAATTTACGTTAAGCATACCGGACAAAAACTTGCGACAATTGAGAAGACAATGGACCGTGACTCGTTCATGTCAGCCGAGGAAGCAAAGAAATACGGTGTCATTGATGAGGTTGTATCTCTTCGTTCCGAAACAAAAGACGCAGGTGACGCGAAAGACAAAAAATAGACGTTTTCTATCTAAGTCTTTGCAAATCCACAAGAAATAGAAAAAATTGATTTTTAACCCATCAAACCCTATCCTAGCCTTGGTAAGGGAAACATGTTTCGGGGTGTTCGGGCTTGAAATCTTCACTTAAAATGACATTTCTTTATCAGGTGTTTACACTTAATTTAACATTTAGATTTACTTTGGATTTATAACATCACGGATACCTCTTATGACTGATCTTAAAATCGATACATTTCCTGTACTACCACTGCGTGACATTGTTGTTTTTCCTTATATGATTGTTCCACTTTTCGTTGGCCGTGAAAAATCGGTTGAGGCATTGGAAAATGTCATCAGCGAGAATAAGCAGGTATTGCTTCTGACACAAAAGAATGCGGCAGACGATGATCCGAGTTCGGATGGTCTGTATACTGTTGGTACCGTTGGCACAATTCTACAACTTTTAAAATTGCCGGATGGAACCGTAAAAGTTCTGGTTGAAGGTATTCAGCGTGTAAAAGTAAACAAGTTTACCGACAAGCCCAATTATATTGAGGCAAAGGTTGAGCCATATGATGAGGAAACACCTGAAAGCTCCGAGCTGCATGCACTTGCACGCGCAGTTGCCAGTCAGTTTGAAAACTACGTTAAACTAAACAAAAAAATTCCTCCGGAAGTCATCGTATCAATCAATCAAATTGAAGAGCCAACAAAAATGGCCGATACGATTGCATCGCATCTGTCATTGAAAATTGATGAGAAACAAAACCTTCTGGAATTGCCGCGTGTCATTGATCGTCTGGAACATATTTACGGATTAATGGAAGGTGAGATTAGCGTCCTTCAAGTTGAAAAACGTATCCGCAGCCGTGTGAAACGCCAGATGGAAAAAACACAGCGCGAGTATTATTTGAATGAACAAATGAAGGCCATTCAAAAAGAGCTTGGCGAAGGTGAAGACGGTCTTGATGAAATTGGTGAGCTTGAAAAGAAAATCGAGCAAACAAAACTGTCGAAAGAAGCCAACGATAAATGTATGGCGGAAGTGAAAAAGCTTCGCCAGATGAGCCCGATGTCTGCAGAAGCTACGGTCATTCGTAATTACCTTGACTGGGTTTTAAGTATTCCGTGGAAAAAACGCAGCCGCGTGAAAAAAGATATCAAAGACGCGCATAAGATTTTGAACAAAGATCATTATGGTTTGGAAAAAGTAAAAGAACGTATCCTTGAATATCTGGCCGTTCAAAACCGTACATCAACCGTTAAAGGCCCGATTTTATGCCTTGTTGGACCGCCCGGTGTTGGGAAAACATCCCTCGGTCAATCAATTGCAACGGCCACAAACCGAAACTTTGTCCGTATGTCACTTGGTGGCGTTCGTGATGAAAGTGAAATTCGCGGCCACCGTAGAACCTATATAGGATCATTGCCTGGTAAAATCGTTCAGGGTATGAGAAAGGCAAAAACGTCCAACCCTTTATTCTTGCTTGATGAGATTGATAAACTCGGTATGGACTGGCGCGGTGATCCAAGCTCCGCACTTCTGGAAGTTCTTGATCCCGAGCAAAATGAAACATTTAATGACCATTATCTTGAACTGGATTACGACCTGTCGGACGTAATGTTTATTTGTACGGCAAACTCGCTGAACATGCCGCGCCCATTACTTGACCGTATGGAAATCATACGTATTTCCGGGTACACGGAAGATGAAAAAGTACAGATCGCGAAGAAACACTTACTTTCCAAACAAACAAAAGCTGCAGGGCTTAAGAAAGAGGAGTTCTCCATTTCCGACCCTGCGATGCGTGACCTTATTCGCTATTACACGCGCGAAGCGGGTGTTCGTAACCTTGAACGGGAGCTTGCGAATTTGTGCCGTAAGGCCATCAAAGAAATCCTGATGACGAACCGTAAATCGGTGAAGGTCGGTACGGCAAATCTTGAAAAATACGCTGGTATTCGTAAATTCCGCTTTGGCGAAATTGAAGAAAAAGACCGTATCGGCGTTGTTAACGGCTTGGCCTACACCGAAACCGGCGGTGATCTTCTATCGATCGAGGCGACGCATATGCCGGGTAAAGATGGAAAACTCTCCACTACTGGTAACCTGAAAGATGTGATGAAAGAATCCATTACGGTTGCAGAAATGCTGATTAAATCCCGCGCGGCAAGTTTTGGTATTGCTGCCGAGTATCTAAAGGAGCGCAATATTCACGTTCACGTTCCGGAAGGTGCGACACCAAAAGATGGGCCATCCGCCGGTGCCGCGATGCTCACATCCATTGTCTCAACACTAACGGGTATTGAAGTACGCCGCGATATTGCCATGACCGGTGAGATTAACCTTCGTGGTTATGTAACCGCTATTGGTGGATTAAAAGAAAAACTTCTGGCCGCATTGCGCGGAGGAATTACAAAGGTCCTTATTCCGAAAGATAATGAAAAAGACCTTCCGGATATTCCTAAAAATGTGAAAAAAGGCCTGGAAATTATTCCTGTAAATACTATCGAAGAGGTCTTGACTCACGCGTTAGTAAAGCTTCCGGAACCCATAATTCCGGATCCGGATGAAAAAATCGAAGAATTCACCCCAAAAACCACAGAAAATAAGGGTGAAGACGTAATTCGCCATTGAGTTTTCTAAAATAACAGGCATAATGTTCCTTGTTGTGTTCGGGAGAATATCTGGTTTACAGAAGATTTTCTGGAATATGACAGTGTGGTTTTTTGTATAAATCCTTTATGCAAGGTCATACTTTTTTATTTAATCTTAACTTCAAAGAAAAAGGGGGTTCCCGTGAATAAAAAGGAACTTATTGCACAAGTCGCTAACGATACTGGTCTAAGTCAAAAAGACGCTCAAAGCGCTATCGAAGCAACACTTAACACATTTGCTACAGCATTGAAAAAAGGCGATGACATTCGTCTAGTAGGTTTTGGTACATTTGTTGTTTCTCAAAGAGCAGCGAGCAAAGGCCGTAACCCACAAACAGGTCAAGAAATCAACATTCCTGCTTCTAAGCAAGTTAAATTCCGTGCAGGTAAAGAGTTGAAAGAAACAGTAAACAGCTAATCTTAGCGTTACTTTTCGAAAAAAAATTTACGGGAGCCATATGTTGCAGCTTGCGCATATGGCTTTTGTTTGTTAATAGTACTTCTTCCTTATTGCAAGGGCGGTTAGCTCAGTTGGGAGAGCATCTCGTTTACACCGAGAGGGTCGGCAGTTCGAGCCTGTCACCGCCCACCATTTTTTGCATTGGCATGCCATATGTCTTCTTTTGTACATCCACCGGATAATCTTGATGAACTTGCATTTATTTCTGCTGCCGCAGTGCAGGATTTCGTGCACGATGTAAACGGCTTATCCAAAGATAATATCGGCGGACGTAAGTTAGTCATTGCACTTGGCACCGGCGGCACCA
>JAUICS010000077.1 GCA_030427765.1 Alphaproteobacteria bacterium | reverse complement strand
AAAAACTTCATCATAATAAACCTTTCTTAAGTCTACATTCGTAAGGATTTCAAAATGGTTACAAGATGCTCAGTAGTCATTCCAGCGGGATAACAGTATGCCCTTTATTCGCAAACCCCTTAAAATTAAGGAATTTTCAATAAAAACATGTTAACATAATATTAAAGTTGATAGAAAACGGACAGAATTTCTGTTAATATTAACCATAACATGATGCATAACGACATCATGAACAGCCATAAAAAAGGCATTTAGAACAGGAGGTTATTGGATGAGTGACTTTGAAAAAATGTTACAAGACTACCGCCTTACAACCGCGGAAATACTCTATCACATGCCGGATTATCCGGATTTTCTTCAATCATATATATGGCAGGAATACGACATTGCGCCCAAGTATCCGGTGCTGCACAAGTTCTTAAGGTTCTGGCATAACAACCTTGACGGCAAATTACACTCGGTAACGTTATCTACCCAGGAAATCATCACGCCGCGCGATTTCAAAAACTACGATTCTGAATATTTAATTCACTAGTCGTTATATCCAGACAATATATTTATCATATTCCCTTATTGAGGGAATTTTCCTGATATTTCAGTTGACTTTCAGCCCCATTTGCGATAAAAAGTTAATAATTCATTAAAACGGGGTTATAAAGAATGGCTGCACAGGGCACGGTGGTACCACCACAAGCAGATAAAACTAAAAACAAAAGCGCATCCGCTTTACTTGATTCATCTTCAGGTTATTTTGCACACGGTGTATATTCTCTAATTCCGGCGATCGCGGCTGGTTTTCTTGCTGTTTCAGCAGGTGGCCCTATTGGCCTATGGGCAGTAACAGCCGGGTTTGGGGCATTATCAACATACATGTTCACCCAAAGCCTTCGTAACGGCTTTAAAGCCGTTAGTCAGGATGAAAATGAAAAGGGTTACTTGCATGGCGGTGTATCCGCGACGGCCCTTCTGGGTGTGAGCGGCGCTCTTCTTGCAACGACTGTCGGTATATTTAACGGATTATCCGGATTAACAACAGCGGGTATCGGCCTTACAGGGCTGGCACTTAGCCCTGCTGCGCTGGCCATTGTCGGCGGCACGGCGGCTCTTTCGGCACTTACATACATTATTCTTAATGTGATGGATAAATCCGCGGATGCGTTTGAATATAATGAAAAACGCGGATTGCCGATTGACGAAACGGCAAAAGGAAAATTAATTGCCAAGGTGTCGTCCGCGCCAGAGTATGTTTTATCCCTGTTATTCGCGTGGTCCGGACAAATGTGGCAATCGTTTTTGTCACCATTCTTTTCCAACATTATCAATATGTTTATAACGTTCGGTAACCACATGATTGATAAGGCAGAAAGTAAAGAAAAAATCGAACTTTTTACAAAAGATCCGGAAGTTCGCCAAATGGTATACGCAATGATCGAATCAAGTGTTGTTACTGTCTTGGCCGCAACCACGGTGGGACTCGGCCTTATTCCCGCATATTACGCTGCACGTTTTGGTATCACACAAGGTGCGAAAGCATTTGGTTTTGGTAAAGATAAAACCGGTAATGATCCCAACGGTGCAATTGCAGACAAAGACATAACCGAAGACGGCATTAAGCCACGATGGGGGATATTTACATTATTTTCCGGCATGTCATTTTCGGCCGTTATTTTGTCGGCCAATGCATTGGAAAAGGCACTAACGACGTTTGGTATTACGCTTAAATCTCCTGCGGTGGGTGCATCTGCGGCAGTGGTTGAAAGCACAATCGGTACAACGGCATCCGCCGTATCGTCAGGACCAGAAGCGATCACGCAATATAAAGCGCTAAAAGAGGCACGTGAACTTGAAGCCGACGGCAAACATGACGAAGCATGGAAAAAACGTAAGAAGGCATACGCCATTACGCTGGATTCCAATCTTACAAATAACGTTTGGGTTATTGGTACGGCCGTCCCAATCGGTATTGCACTGTATTACTTGACAGGAACTGATATGGGGTTCTTGGAGAGCTTTTCAGAGGCCTTCTCAACAACATTTGCGAATGATCTTTACGAACTTACATTCGGGAATGTTGCACTTGGCCTTTATGCAATGCTGACCGCCGCTGGTGCTGCCGCATTTCTTGGCCTTGATAAGAAAGAAGGCTGGCAAGAACTCGGCAAAGACATGGGACTGGCTAGTCCGGCACCTTAAGTCTATCCACGAAACCTGTTTAAATCAGATGTTTTGACTCGCTTTTTCGCGGCTGCCCTGCCATTTTATGATCATGGCAGGACAAAACGCGCATATGGCAGAGCAGAACGACATACATCCGGACGATAACACCCTTTATCTTGTTGACGGTTCCGGTTTTATTTTCCGGGCGTATCACGCCATTCCGCCAAGCATGACACGTCCCGACGGCACACCCATTAATGCCGTATTCGGGTTTACAAATATGATGGTCAAATTACTGACCGAATTCCACGCCCCTTACATCGCCGTTATTTTTGACGCCGCACGCCAGAATTTCCGGAATGACATTTATGATGAATATAAGGCCAACCGTTCCGATCCGCCCGAAGACCTGATCCCGCAATTCCCGATTTTTCGTGAAGCCGTTGAGGCGTTCGATATTCCGGCAATTGATATGGAGGGGTATGAGGCCGATGACCTGATCGCCACTTATGCCAGACTGGCGAAGGAACAAGGACAACAGGTTGTTATCGTTGGGTCTGATAAAGACCTCATGCAACTGGTCGATGACAACGTTAAAATGTACGACCCGATAAAACAGAAATTAATTGGTCCGAGGGAGGTTGAAGAAAAATTCGGCGTTCTTCCGGACAGGGTCGTTGATGTACAGGCATTGGCCGGAGATTCCGTTGATAACGTGCCCGGCGTACCCGGTATCGGTGTTAAAACGGCGGCGCAGCTAATTAACGAATATGGTGATCTTGAGACTCTTCTGGAACGCGCAGGCGAGATTAAACAGAATAAACGCCGCGAGACACTGATCGAAAATGCAGAGAACGCCCGTATTTCGAAAAAGCTAGTCAGGCTGGAAGATCAGGTTGAGGTAACGGTATCGCTTACCGACATGAAAACGCGCGACCCGAACACACCAAAACTGGCAAAATTCCTTACCAATCAAGGCTTTAAAACAACCATCGCGCGTTTAAACAAAGCCGTCGACATGCCGGCCGCGCCTTTGGCTAACAACGACGAACAAATATCATCAAGCACACAACAGACTAATGATCAAAGTGCATGGATTCCGCCATCTTTTCCATCCGTTAAGGACAATCAATACACGCTCATTACCGATGCGGATACTCTCAAAACATGGATGGATGAGGCCGTTAAAAATGGTGTTCTGGCAATCGATACCGAGACAACAAGCCTGACGCCGGCGAAGGCAAAACTGGCCGGTATTTCTATCGCGACCACAATCGGTAAGGCCGCGTATATTCCAATCGGCCATGTTGAGGAAGTCAGAGATTTACTGAGTGACCCATCCGATTCCGGCGACCTTGTCCAGCTTGATAAAGATACCGTTATCGACATTATGAACCCTGTGCTGTCGGACGAAAGCGTTCTCAAGATCGGCCATAACATTAAATACGACCTGCAAATTCTCTGGCTGGCTGGATTTGAGGTTAACGCGGTCGATGACACAATGCTGCTGTCCTACGTTCTGGACGGCACATCACACGGGCATGGTATGGATGAATTGTCTATCTTGCTGTGTGAACACGAGACGATCAAGTTCAAGGATGTTGTCGGCACCGGTAAGAACCAGGTGACATTTGATAAAATATCCCCGCAAAACGCATTGGATTATGCGGCGGAAGATGCGGATATTACTCTGCGCCTCTGGCATATTCTGAAGCCCCGTCTGGCACAGGAAAAAATGGCGTTTGTGTATGAAGATATTGAACGCCCACTCATCCCCGTAATTGCCAAAATGGAAATGACGGGTGTAAAGGTTGATCCGGTTCTTCTTAAATCCCTAAGCGATGATTTTACGAAAAAGCTTGATGAGCTGGAAAAACAAATCCATGAACAAGCCGGACATAGTTTTAACATCGCATCCCCCAAACAAATCGGCGTTGTTCTGTTTGATGAAATGGGACTTAAAGGTGGAAAGAAAACCAAGACCGGTGATTGGTCAACCGGCGCAAGTCTGCTTGAAGACCTTGCCGCCGAAGGTCACGATATTGTCAAAAATATTTTAAGCTGGCGACAACTGGCAAAGCTAAGATCGACCTATACCGAGGCCCTGCAAAACGAGATTAATCCGGCCACGGGACGCGTCCACACATCCTATTCCATGGCGGGGACCAGCACAGGGCGTTTGTCATCCAGCGAACCAAACCTGCAAAATATTCCAATCCGCACAGAAGAAGGACGTAAAATCCGTACCGCATTTATTGCGGATCAAGGCTGGACATTACTGTCCGTTGACTATTCACAGGTTGAATTGAGATTGGCCGCCGAAATCGCCGGTATTGAAGCATTACGAAAAGCGTTCGAGGACGGCGTAGACATTCACGCATTAACAGCCAGCCGCGTTCTTGGCGTGCCACTCCCCGACATAACGTCAGAGCAAAGACGACAGGCTAAAGCCATTAATTTCGGCATTATATACGGGATTAGTGCATTTGGCCTCGCGAACCAGCTTGGATGTTCCCGTGAAGAGGCATCGCATTTTATAAAACAGTACCTTTCCAACTTCTCCGAATTGCAAGATTACATGCAGGAAAAGAAAGAGGAAGCAAAAGAGAACGGTTACGTCAAAACCCTGTATGGCCGAAAATGTTATATTGCGGGCATTGATGAGAAGAACCCCGCCCGCCGTAATTTTGGTGAACGTCAGGCGATCAACGCCCCACTCCAAGGCACGGCCGCGGACATTATGAAACGCGCCATGATTAAAATTCCGCCCGCATTAGAAGCCGCCGGATTGCAAGCACGCATGCTTCTTCAAGTTCATGATGAATTGGTCTTCGAAGTACCGGAAAGTGAGCTCGATGCCACGCAAAAACTGGTGATCGATGTCATGCAAAATGTCAGTAAGTTGCGTGTACCGTTAATTGCCGAAGGCGGACACGGTGCCAATTGGGGCGAAGCGCATTAATCAAGAAAGCTAGCTTCGGACAACTAGCTTCGGACAACGCGGCGGTATGGATCGGTAATCCACTCGCTCCAAGACCCTGCATAAAGGCGCGGCATCTCATTTCCCGCTACAACATTCGCCAAAATATTGTGGCATGCGGTAATACCGGAACCGCACATGGCGACAACCGGTTTATCGTATTGGTGAATCTCGGCGAGGCTTTCTTTTGACTTCATCATATTATCGTCCGTTACGTTCACATTGCACGGAACGTTCGTTGCCCCCGGTATATGTCCGGCGACCTTATCAATCGGCTCCACCTCTCCACGGAAACGTTCCGGCGCGCGGGCATCAATCAAAACACACGCCCTATCGGCCAGAAGCTGCTTAATCTCATCCGTATCGGCAACCATGTCTGTTTGCTCGTTTACCACAAAGCCCCCGACGCGGTTTTGCGGAATATCGGATTGCATCTCATATCCTGATTTTTCCCAAGCCTGAATACCGCCATTAAGTAAGGCCACGTTTTCATGGCCAACCCATTTCATCATCCACCATAAACGGGCGGCAAACATACCGCACATATCATCGTAAACAACGATTTGCATATCGTTTTCAAGCCCCTTCATACGAAGGGTACGTTGAAAATCCTCAATTCTTGGCAATGGGTGGCGGCCAGTTTGACTGGTAATCTTACCAGACAACTCTTCCTCCATATGTATGTAATGCGCACCTGGTATATGCGCTTGCTCATACAAGTTTCTCCCCTGCTCCTTATCGGCAAGCGAGAAACGGCAATCAAACACAACCCATTTCGGGTCATTTATATGGTTTTGAAGGTCTTTTGACGAAATAAGGGCACGGTAACTCATCCCTATGATTATACCCCGAAAAACAGGATGAATTACATTCTTTTTTCACTTACCAGTTCTAAAAACTGTTGGTGTTAACCGGAAGGGTGACATGAACACACAGCCCCGTCGCCTTGACCATGCTCGACAGCCTGAACAGTATCTGTGACGACACTGAATTCACCGGTATCCTGATTATATTCGACAATATGGCCGTTATGCATATCAAATTGCCATCCATGGACAGATAATGTCCCGTTTTCCAACCCTGCCTTCACAGCTGGGTAATTCTTTAAATTATTCAAACTCCAGATAACCATTTCGCGCTCGACAGCGTCCTGAAGGGCCTGCCCAGTTGGAGGTGTTTCAAAGCGGGATTTGGCCTGCTCCACGATATCCTTTGCCATATCCATCCATTGAACTGCATCATTTTTGGCGGCATCATCATCGATTTCATCAGACTCAACGGAGTCAACCAGTGCCTTGATCCCGCCACATGCAGTATG